>CAZNSF010000353.1:0-6599 GCA_964575565.1 uncultured Verrucomicrobiota bacterium
AAGCTCTTTCCCTTCGGCTTGATAAAGGCATCGATTATCATGGAATTCTTGGTTACAACTTTCTTTCTCAATTTGTGGCGATGATTGATTATCAGAAAAAATTAATTGATTTATCTTTGCCCCAAAATTCGAGATCAGCAAAACCCTCTTCTAGCACTCAAATTCTAGAAAGTTCTAGCCTCCTTTTTGAGTTGGTGGATCATCATATCTATGTAAAAGCATTGGTCGATGGAAAGTCTTCGGTTGTTTTACTTTTTGATACAGGCGCTGCAGAGACTATTCTTTTTCGCCGGACTGCAAAGCAGTTGGAGATCCAGGGTTCACCCATGGCTCATCCACCGGATGCTTTGACTGCTAGTATTGGTTCTCTTGCGATTAACCAAGCTGTGCTCAAAGATTTGCCAATCGTGATTTATGATCCCCCACAAGCACCGTCCTCTGGCATCCGTTACGATGGAATTTTAGGCTATAGCTTCCTCTCGCAATTCCGAATTACCATTGATTATCAAAACCGTCTCCTTGCTCTAACTAAATTCTAGGTAAATTTAAGCCCATGGGCGTTTAACATTTCTGTAAGGAGCGGTTTGCTTACATCCATATCTCCCACTAGCGGATGAGCAACGAGCGCTTGCATAGCTAGGTGTCGGCTTCGTTGTACAGCTGCCTCTACCGCAAGAGTTTCATAAGTCTTTACTGCTTGAACTAATCCTCGGAAAGCCAGTGGGATAGGCCCGACCGGCAAAGGTTTTGCTCCTTTTTTATTGACCCGGCAAATCACTTCTACCACTCCATCATCGGCGATACCCTCGATGCTTCCCTGGTTGGGAACATTCGCAGGCAATTCATCGTCTGTATCATTCCAGATGGCAGACATCACAGAAAAAGTGGCCGAAGAATAACCTCCTCCACCCCGTTGTTCCAATGCCTTTGGTTTACGATTGGTTGAAGAAAGGGCCGCCTCCGCAAAAATCTCTTTTTCGATTTTCTGGATTGTTTGAGCGCGTGTTTCTTTTGCAGAACGCGCTTCTTCTAACCGCTGTCGCCTGCGAAAATAATAAGAGGCATAACCTACCGGTACGGCGCTGATAAGCTTAGCGAGTTTCGTATTAGCTGCAGAAGCATTATCAACAGGAGAATTTTTGTCTTTGGTATAAAAAAGATCGATAGCCTTGCGAGTAACATCCTTCTTTTTGGAAATCATCCGATGAATAAAGCAGAGATGGTTAATGCCCACACAATAAGTTTTAAGATCAGGATAAATATGCTCCAGTCTTGATTTTAACCTTCGTTGAATACCGGGAATGCTGGAACACAAAGCAATACAACGCGCCTTACTATATTTATAAACCGCTTCGGCAATGATCCCCGTTGGATTGGTATAGTTAAGGATAATCGCCTTAGGAGCTACTTGTTCAACCTTGTGAGCGATATCCAACATAGCGGGAATCGTGCGTAATGCCTTAAACATGCCACCCGGTCCGGTTGTCTCCTGCCCAATAATCCCGTATTTCAGAGGAATACTTTCATCTAAATAACGCGCGCCCATGCCTCCTACACGGATTTGGGTAATGATAAAATCTACATCTTCCAACATCTTTTCTAACCGTGTGTTGCTCTTAATCGTAATATCTCGCCTCTTCTCTCGGACCATTCTTTCCGATAAACCGGTCATAATCGCTAAACGGTTATGATTGATATCTGTGAGGTAAATGCGACTAATCGGTAGTTGTTCTGGTGCTTGAGCTAAAAGACCTTCGATTAATTCCGGAGTATAGGAACTGCCTGCCCCAACAATACAAATAGAAATAGAACGAGCCATGATTTTACACCGTAGAAATTACCTTCTTATCTTATGGTAAGCTTTTAAAACCTTGTGAAAAAATGCCACTGGTTCGTATCCTACCTTAAATGCCGCTAAGATTGCTGCGCCGATTTCTGGCGGTAAATCAGGCAACTTCACGGTTACCCCAGGATAACTCTTCCGAATATGCTCCACAAGAATATTCATAAATTTTTTGGGCGCTTTGGTCATCACACCGCCTCCAAAAATTACATCGGGTGTATCGGAATTTGTTCTAGTAATCATTGTTTTTATTGTGAGGATATAATCATCAATCGCTCGCTCCATGAGCGGCGCAATGGCCGGGTCACCAGCCAGCCAAGCATCGAAAATAAGGGGTAGCGTTGACTTTATTTGTTCCCGCGGGATCAACTGCCGGTATATTTTTTCGCGATAGGAGGTGTCCGAAAAAATTCCGAGATAGGCTAAAACCTTTTCTTTAAGCGGAGTGGCTTTTGCGCGGCCATCAATCATTCGAGCTATTAAAGGTATTATTTCTAACCGCAAATCGAAAATTCTCCCCACATTCAAATGATCAAACGTAGTCTCCCCACCATGCTTTGCACGGAAAGCATCTGTATAACTTGTTCCGTGTTGGAGAATTACTGCTGCAGGAGCTGGGGTTGCGCCCCAAAGAGCCACAATTCCATCATTTACCAACACCAAATGCTTTGGAGGCATTCCAATAATTTTAGCGATTTCTTTTCGTTGCATGGAATATTCATCCGGGAAATCAACACCACTTAAACCAATGGCACACGAGTAAACTTCTTTAGGCGTGATATTTGCTTTGCGACAAAGCTTTTTGACGATGGAAGATAAAACCGCGCACGCTTTCTTAGATGGCTTTCCTTCAATCGCTGAAGCGCCATCTTTGCATTGTCCTAAGATGTACCCTTCATGATCCAGTAATACCCCAGCTGTCTTACTGGCGCCGCCATCTATACCGAGAAATAGTTCACCCTGCATGGAATCTTTTCACGCATGAATCTGTTTTAGACTACTTTAATCACTCTGGGGATAAAGCAACCGTGCGCTGAAATCAAGGAAATCTTGATGCGTTCAGTTCTCCCTAAGGAAAGCCGCCTTGTCGCGCGCAAAGACGCTAAGGCGCAAAGTGGATTAGAACCTGGAACCGATGCTCACCGTAGGTCCAACCACATCTAATCCGTGATTCCCGCGTCCTGGCTCGGAAAGACCTGCATTGGAAAAGTGGGTGTAACGCACCCCAAAACGAATGAACCAAGAATCATCAATATCATAACGGACTCCAGCGCCAACACCGAACGTAAAACAAAAATCCTGACCTTGGCCTACCTGGAAACCATCGCGAAATTCGCCTTGGGAATTGGTAAAAGCAACACCCACAGGAGATTCAACATAAGGAATAATTTTCCAGTCCTTTTGAACAAAATTATAGCGCGGGCCAACATAGAATCCTACAAAATGATCTTCAATACCCTTGGCCACAATATGGCCGGAACCTCTAAAGAAAAATTCGGTATTTCCTCTGAAGATGCCGCCCCAGAAATTATCGAGGCTGACATCGTCGACCTTGAGTGTTGCAGTTAAATCTAGAGGAATCAGCGTGTAGTCGGGGTTTGCAGCGCCTGTTGCATTTCCAAACTTATTGTCTCCGAAGAGCGCGCCTGTTCCCAACTCGAGAGTCCACTCTCTGTCGTCAGCGGATTGTTTGCTTGTCTTTGATTTTGCTGTTCCATCGTCTGCGACAAGTTGAAGGGTGGCTGTGAGATAAAGAAGCGTAAAGATTAAGCTTTTAAATAAATTTTTCATAAGTGTGTAGGATTGTTTCAAAAACGGCGTTTTAAGGCAATAAAATAAAAGTGACCGATGGATAAGCGAATTACCCCAAGTTTTTTCATATTCCCTTTTCGGTTCCTTTCAACTGTTCATTAACATAGTCTCGCAGACAAGAAACTTTTGTGTGACATGAACCTAATGAATCAACTGGACTATAGTTGTTCAGTTTGACAGCTAAATATGGATAAGCAGTTTGAAAAGCTGCATAACCTAATATTCGCAATTGAGAATTCTCGGATTCAAGCATGTCAAGAACCGGATAAATTTCTCTATCGATATTTTCTTTCCTCAACATTAATGCCAGAAGCACCAAATTGGGAATTAATGTTTTTCTTTTATGGATTAATTCTCTTAATTCTTCACTGCTCTTATCTTTAAACATTTTTTTGGCATCCGAAATCATCGAATTTCCTCGATGTCTAAAGAATAATTTCAGCACGAAAGAATCAAGCAGAAGCCCAAGACACAATCCACCTAATAAACCTACTCCACCAACTAATTCGTTTCCAAGTACTGTAAAAAGCAGCAAGAGGAAAAAACAGAATATCAAAACTAAGGAATGGCCTAAAGTGATCATATTTTAACCGAACTTAATATTAAAACTATATTCAGGCAAACGAATAAGTGGTTTTGATCCCTTCTTGTTAGAAAAGGTAGCCCATCACGTCCCGTGACGGGTTTAACTCGGGGTTTCTGCTAACAACTTTCGTGCTGTTGATTCTTCGTGCTGCAATCCGCATTCGCCAGCAATCTCTGCTGCGCGTTGAAGAGGTTGTGTGGCATTGCTCCGATCACCGCGGGCAATTCGATGCTCTCCTAGAGCAATCAAAGAACGAACCAAATCGAACTTCGCGCTAATCCCTTCTACAAGCGCTACGCTTTTACTTAAGCGCGCATCCGCTTGATCCGGACCGGGTGGCGGACTGACTGCTAAAGCTCGACCAATCACCCGTTCTGCCATGGCTTCAGCAATAATGCTTCCTGCAGCTTTAGCAATGGCAAGAGCTTCCTCTCCTTTTTTTAGCGCTAAAGCTGCATCTCCCAACCCAAGCAAAGTTTCGCTCTCAACAGCCGTCAGCCATTCGCCAAGCAACAAGCGGCCGCCGAGTGGTTTGGCTGCCTCATGGGCTGCAGCCCAATGTTTTGTTGCTTCCTCGTAATTCTTTAATCCGGTCAAGCCCCAGGCAATGAATGAATTGCTGGAATATCGAAACATGGCGTCTCCACTTTTTTCGGCAACCGCAAGCGCTTTGTGGGCGCTTTCAATCGCTTCGGCGTACTTACCAGCGATAAGCTGGATCAAGGCATTGGCGGTATAGGCCATCGTTTCTGCATTCAAGTTGTGACTGGCTTGAGCCATTTTGATTACACCCATCATTTCTTTCGAACCTGTTGCGTAATCTCCCAAAGCCGTGCGGGCTCCTGCATGAAAAATACAAACAAAAAGAGCTTCGTGCCGGTTTTTCGCGGCCTCCAAAAGCGGCAATGCCTGTTCCAGAAGTTGAAGCGATTTTGCGAAATGTCCCTGCATGAAAAGAGCTCGTCCGATAACAGCCCCGGGTAAAGCTATCAATTCCGGATCTCCGAGTTTTGGGGCGACCGCAAGCACTTTTTGAAAGTAACCAATCGCTTCCCTTGTGCGTCCGGCAATGTAATGGATTCTACCCATCCATAATTGGACTCTCGCCAAACGTATAGGGTCACTCAATGTCTGCGCGATGGGTTCGACTTCAGCCAACAAAGTCATGTTTTTTTCTGGAGATTCAGCCTGGAGTGATACATCGACCAAACGGATGCTCAAGTCCACGCGTTTTTGACGATGGCTATCTTCATCAGGAAGATATTTAAGAGATTCAATAGCCCGGCGATAATGTTCGCGGGCTTCCGTATAGGCAAAAATTTGAACCATGGCATTGCCTGCCCTTGTTGAATACTCCAAGGCTTTTTCCCACGCCTCTCCGCGAGAATAATGATAAGCTAAAAGACCCGTGAACTCTTCGATCCGTTCGGCGAAAATTGTTTCCATCGCCTCTCCGACTTTTCGATGGAGGAGTTTACGAGCGGGCGCAAGCAAAGTCTGGTAAGCAACTTCCTGTGTCAATGCATGTTGAAAGACGTATTCAATTTCAGGATGTCGCGAACGCTCACGCACCAATTCAGCGTCTTCGAGCAGAGCAATTTGTGTCTCCAACTCCCCTTCTCCTTTCGCCATATGATCCAGTACTCTATATAGAAAAACCCTGCCAATAACCGCGGCCTTTTGAATGATGCGCTTGCTCTGTTCAGGGAGCCGATCCAAACGAGAAAGAAGCACTCCCTGAAGGGTATCCGGCACTTGGATGTTATCGACAAGTTCTGTAACTTTCCAGTTTGTTTCTTCGCGGACCAAAACTCCACGTTCAATAAGCGACCGAAGCACTTCTTCCACAAAGAAAGGATTGCCCTCCGCTTTATCGAGAATTATTTCGCACAACTTTTCCGGAAGAGCAGAACCATCAAGCAGTCCCTTTACAAGATCAAAACTTGATTCCCCAGTGAGAGGTCGAAGCGACATCTCTTTAAAACGATCACGATGATTTTGTAGGGTGGAGTCCAGTTTTTCCCAGTTACCAGAAATCTCCTGCTTTGGACGGCCGAGGATCACAATAGCAACTGGCGCCTGGGCTGTCACCGAAAGGATATGCCCTATGAGGTCGATAGAACTTTGATCTGCCCAATGCAGGTCTTCGAAGACAGCGACAACAGGTTTTTGCGATGCAAGGCGTACCAGAAATTCTCCCACAATAGCAAAAAGACGGGTACGAAAAGTCTCCCCTGCCAGCGCTCCGACAATGGAGATTTCTTCAGGCTCCAGACGCATGGAGAGCAATTGAGCAAAGATTGGATAAGCTTCCTTTTCATTTGGGAAAATTTCGTCAATTCGATTCCGCAAGCTAAT
>CAZNSF010000354.1:0-7288 GCA_964575565.1 uncultured Verrucomicrobiota bacterium
AAATACCCCGTGCTTCCGCACGGGGCTTCTTATGAAAAAGAAAACATTTATATCACTGCGCCGAAGCCCGCCTTCGTTTGCTATAGCGAACTTCCGCCTTCGCATGAAGCTTCGGCGGACACGTCGGCGAGCTCGCCTGTCCATCGTAGCCTTGGCGGAGGTGCATCCCTCGCCATTCATCCCCGCGCTCTCCCGCCGGCTTCGCCGATCGAGGCGAGCGCGCGGGGCTTTCTGGCGAAGGCGAGTAATGACTTGTCATGAGCGAGCGTAAGCGAGTCGAATGGTGCGCCGTGTAGGGATCGAACCTACGACCCAGTGATTAAGAGTCACTTGCTCTACCAACTGAGCTAACGGCGCGGTATTTATTCCCTCATTGAGCACAAAAGAAGCCTGTTTTCCAAGCGCGGAGTTTATCTTTCTTAGAGTAGACAATAGTTTATCGAAATTATCCCATTTCGCACTTTGGAGTTGATTTTACTGAAAACCCTAAGATAGTAAGGTGATATGTCCTTAATTAAGAAAATGCGAGATCGGTTTGAGATTTTCGGAGAGCTCATCGATTTTCTTTGGGAACAAAAACTTTGGTGGATGATTCCAATGATTATCGTTCTTGTTTTTTTTGCCTTCTTATTGATCTTCGCCCAAGGGACAGGCTTAGCCCCGTTCGTTTATACGCTGTTTTAGTTAAATTGTTAGATCGTGGGATCGCGGGATCGCGGGATCGTTTTATGGCTAAGGTCGAAAAATTCGAGGATTTATTGGCGCGGCAAGCCTCTCATGAATTAACAATCCGACAATCCTAATAATTTTATAATAATGTGGACTCTCGGTTTATCCATGGAGCACGATGCCTCAAGCGCCTTGGCGCAGGATGGCAAAATCATAGCGGCGATTTCTGAAGAGCGGCTTTCGAGAGTAAAGGGCCAATGGGGCTACCCCTGGCGAGCAATGGATGCATGCCTAAAAATAGCAGGAATCAACCGCCAAGAAGTAGATATTTTCTCGGTAGCACTCAATAAATTTCCCCTTTGCTATCTGCGAAAACCTATCTGGTGGCGCCAATGGTTAGAAAATTGGCATCGCGCTCGCAGAAAAATGCTTCAAAGACCAGAAGAAGTTACTGTTAGCATCACTGATTTTTTACTAGAAACGCGTCAACGAGGTGCAACCTTTGCTGATTTATTCGATGGGAAACGGTTTCGGGCCGATGGTTTCGAAAAAGCCGAAATACGTTTTGTCGATCATCATTACGCCCACGCCCATTCCGCTGCGCATTTCAGCGGTTTTGACGAGGCCTTGATCGTAACCGTTGATTGTGTTGGCGCATGTTGCGCACAGAATGAAACGGAAGCACACACCTTAGAATCCATTTTTCTACAAAAGCTAGTTCCATTAAGCCATACCACCAGTGTATGGCAAAATGGATGCTTAAAACGAATCCATACCACTAATCTAGATGGTTCCCCGGGTTCTTTTTATGGGAGCGTTACCGAAGGGCTAGGTTTTATTTCGCCTCGTCATGAAGGTAAAGTAACGGGTCTTGCAGCTTGGAGTAAAACCAAGGCCTTAGATCCAGTTTTCAACCGCGTATTAGATCTTTCCAAAGATAAAACTCACTTTGTTACAAAAGAGATATTTAAGAACGGAGCTAATATCAGCGAAGCTCGGAAAGCGGTGATTCATCAAGCCATTCGTGGATATCCACGAGAGGAAGTGGCAGGCGCGGCCCAAAGAGTTTTGGAAGAAACGATTGTCGGTCACGTGCGGTGGGCGCTTGAACAAACTAAATTACGTAATCTAGCATTCGCTGGAGGAGTTTTTGGGAATGTTAAACTCAATCAAAGACTGATGGAATTGCCGGGTGTAGATAAGATCTTTGTTTTCCCAGCTATGAGCGATGCCGGACTAGCCGTTGCCGCTGCACAGATTGCAGCAAATCACAAATCACAAATCACAAATTTCCAATTAAAAGATGTTTATTGGGGTCCTTCTTATACAAACGACGAAGTGGAAGCAATTTTACGAAAAAGCAGTTTTCATTTCGAACACATTGCCCTACCTGAACAACCGCAACTTGTCGCAAAATGGATTGCAGATGACAAGGTAGTTGGAGTTTGTCAGGGGCGAATGGAGTTTGGGCCACGCGCGCTAGGTAATCGCAGTATCCTGGCTTCGCCGCGCGATGCTAAAATTAATGATGACCTTAACAAACGATTAAGCCGGTCGGAATTTATGCCTTTCGCTCCAAGCGTGTTAGCAGAGCGATGCGAAGAAATTTTTGAGAATTTTGAGAAGGGCGCGCACGCCGCCGAGTTTATGACTGTTACTTATACTGTAAAGGAAGTATGGCGATCACGAATTCCAGCAGTAGTCCATGTAGATGGCACAGCGCGTCCGCAAGCCGTGCATCGCGATAAAAATCCGCGTTACTACAATATCATTAAAGCCTATGAAGCATTGACTGGCTTGCCTGTAATCATCAATACCTCCTTTAATGTTCATGAAGAGCCCATTGTTTGTGGTCCTTCGGAAGCTCTCCAGGCTTTACGAGAAAAACGGATTGATGCTCTATTGATTGAGGATTATTGGGTAGAAGATGTAGAAGAGTAAAAGTGCTTGGTTGCTTTTTGAATATTTTCAGAGTACATGGAAACCAACTTTGGATAATTTTTAAAGGTTGCTCCTTAACTTTATGACACGTATTAGTCCGCTGAATACAGATTTTTATGAGCTAACCATGATGGCTGGTCTTTTCCACCATGCTAAACTAGATGATACAGCCACTTTCGATCTCTATTTTCGGCGATTGCCATTTCACGGTGGTTATGCCATCGCGGCAGGTTTAGAAACAGCTCTTTTTGCCTTAGAAAACTTACATTTTGAAAAGGATGAATTAGATTATCTTCGTGCATTAGGTGGAAATCAAAAAACTTTTAATACAGACTTTATTGAATGGTTGAAGAAATATCGTTTTAGCGGCGATGTATGGGCTATTCCAGAAGGTGCCCCGGTTTTCCATGATGAACCGCTCCTTCGAATATCAGGAAAACTTGTGGAATGTCTCTTAGTAGAAACGATGCTTTTATGTACCATGAATTTCCAAACCTTGATCGCCACTAAGGCTGCGCGATTGTGGGAAGCTAGTGGTCGTAGCATGATTATGGAATTTGGATTACGAAGAGCTCAAGGGCTCGATGGCGGTCTCTCGGCTTCCCGCGCCGCATATATTGGAGGAACCGATGCCACCTCGAATGTTCAAGCGGGGCGTATCTTTGGAATTCCAGCGCGTGGAACACATGCCCATGCATGGGTGATGTCGTTCCCATCGGAACTCGAAGCTTTCCGCGCTTTTGCCCAAACATTTCCAGATCAATGCGTGCTTCTAGTAGATACTTACGATGTACTGCGCACAGGTCTTCCCAACGCGATTACCGTGGCAGGCGAAATGCGTAAGCGTGGTAAAAATCTTTTGGGAGTACGAATTGATTCAGGTGATTTAGCGTATCTAAGCCGTTCGGCTAGAAAAATGCTCGATGAAGCAGGTTTCCCAGAGGTAAAAATTATTGCTTCCAACGATCTTGATGAAGCCATTATTGAGGAGGTCATTCGTAATGGCGGGCGCATTGATATTTGGGGAGTGGGTACGAATCTTATCACAGGATCAGGTGCCGGAGGCACAGCGCTTGGAGGAGTTTTTAAGTTAGTAGAACATAATGGCCATCCTACGATCAAACTTTCGGATAATATCGAGAAAAGCACTTCGCCTGGGAAAAAACAGATTTATCGTTTAACAGATCCCGAGGGAGTATTTTATGAAGCCGATGCCTTAGTTTTAGAAAATGAAGTGTGGGCGGAAAAACAAGATGCTCTGATTATTGACCCACGTAATCCATTGCGCCGAAAACGGATTTTGGCGCCCAAACGGTGCGAACCACTTTTAGTGCAGGTGATGAAAGATGGAAAGCGCACCCGTCTACCGGATTCCCTTCAAACGATACGAGAGCGTCGTATCGTAGGACTAAATCGGCTTGATTCTTCCTATAAACGATTAGTAAATCCTCACGTTTATAAAGTAGGAGTTAGCCAAGCCCTTTGGCGTCTTAAAGAAGAACTGATGAATCTTCAAACGCCCTGATGGATTAGCGTGTTCTTAATCCACGATGAAATAATTCCCGGTAATTCTGTTTCCAGTATCCTCGCCATTTAGATCGGAAGAATTTAACGTTGTAACGCATATTAAGCGGGATACTTACTGCAGATTTAATGAAATTAATTCTTCTCTGGAACCGTTTTTGCAAAATAATGGGTTGGGTTAGCCTTCGCCGAATGCAATGAAGAAACCAATCCGATTTCGAAAAATCAATAGCAGACGGTACCACCGAAGCTCCGAATCCGATGGTGTAGGGATAATGACTATCACTGCCTCCAAGTGCTGCGATTTGATATCGCTTGGCATATCCAAAGGCATTTCGAAACCTTTTTGTATCCTGAAAAATCCAGGAATTATATTCTTCGATAGCATCTACTTGGTCTAAATAATTGCTCCCAAGTGGATAAAAAGGCCCAAAGGGATGCGGCGCACAAGTAACACCACCCAGATCTTTTACACGAGAAATTACCACTTCGATATCGAGATAATTGATCACTCCTTGATCTAATTTCAGTGCGCGCGCAACACGGCGAGCTAGAGTAGTACAATCAAAGTAAGCCAGAAGATGCCCTTGCGTTGTGGAAATTTCTACTCCGAGAGCCGTAGCTAGTTGGGTGCGTTGAGCAGCTTCCAAGCATTCCGCCCAATGCCGAACTGTATCATGGTCAGTAATAATAATCCCGTGTAACCCGCGGCGTTTGGCATATAGAAACATGCGGCTCGGCGCAGAAAGCCCATCCGAATATTTCGAATGCATGTGCGGATCGATCAACACTTCATCAGGATTTGGAGACGAAAGAAAACGCATGGGAAAAGTAGTGTTGAGTGATGAGCGGCAAGAAAAGATTATTCTTTCCCCATAAATTTCTAATTTTTAATTTCTAACTTCTAATTGAGTACAGGCACTGCTGCCAAAAGTTCGCGGGTGTAAGGATGTTGAGGATTTTTATAAATTGCTTCGCGCGTTCCCTCTTCGACAATTTTTCCGCTATTCATCACGAGCACCCGGTTACTAATATGTTCGACCACGCCGAGATCATGGCCAATAAAAAGATAAGCAAGACCTAACTGTTCTTGGAGATCCTGCAGTAAATTAATAATTTGCGCCTGGATCGATACATCCAAAGCGCTCACTGGCTCATCACAAATAATCAAACGCGGAGAAACCGCTAAGGCCCGCGCAATACCAATTCGTTGACGCTGACCGCCGCTAAATTCATGGGGGTATCGGCCCATATGTTGGGATTGTAAACCTACTTGCGATAAAAGCTTAGCTACACGATCTTTTCGTTCGACCAACGACATTTTTGAAAAATGAATCTCTAAAGGCTCGCCTACAATGGATTCAATCGTAAGACGCGGATTTAAAGATCCATAAGGATCCTGAAAGATCATTTGGATATGTTTACGATACGGTCGAAAGGCATTCTCATTAAGAGAGGAAATTTCTTCGCCTTCCCAAAAAATGGATCCTGCAGTCATTGGCGCTAATTTAATGATACTTCGTCCTACGGTTGTTTTCCCGCTTCCACTTTCGCCAACAAGTCCAACGGTTTCGCCAGCGACGATTGAGAAGCTTACCCCATCTACAGCGCGAACCACTCTTTCGCCGCGCGAAAAAAGGCTTCCGGCGAGAGGGAACTATACTTTTAAATTTCGAACTTCAAGAAGAGAGGGGATCACGAGAGAAATGTTTTAGTAAATTTAAGGATTTTTTAGCCACAGATGGACACAGATGAAACACAGATATATCCGTGTCGATCCGTGTTTATCCGTGGCTTCTTCTCTGTATTTTTATGAGATTCTTATGTTTTTAATTTCTCATTTCTAACTTTTAACTTCTCATTGCAGCAAGCGCTTGATGATCAATAATTGTAAGACGCTCTTTTCGAGAACCTAATTTTGGAATACACTCTAAGAGAGCTCGCGTATAAGGATGAGATGGTTTTCGTAACACTTCTTTAGCGGCCCCCTTTTCCACAATTTTTCCACGATACATTACCAAAACCCGGTCAGCAAGATTCGATACAATCGCAAAATTATGGGTGATGAGGAGAATGGCCATTCCTAATTTTTGGCGCAAGTCGGATAATAGCTTAAGAATCTGTGCTTGAATCGTTACATCCAGCGCAGTTGTTGGCTCATCGGCAACCAAAAGTAATGGTTGGCATGCAATGGCCATGGCAATCATTACTCGCTGCTGCATGCCGCCAGAAAGTTCGTGTGGATAAGCTTTCATCACACGCTTAGGATCACGAATGCCAACCAATTCCAATAACTTAAGAATTTCGGGTTTTATATCATCAATTTCTGGACGATGAATCTGGATTGCTTCCGCAATTTGGTTTTGAACCGAGAAGACAGGGTTTAAAGAAGTGGAAGGTTCTTGGAAAATGTAGGCAATTTTCCCGCCACGAAGTTTGCGCAATTCATGTTTAGGCATCGCTAACACATTGTTTCCTTCGAAAAGGATTTGTCCGGAATCGTAGTGTGCAGGTGGTGTTTGGACTAAATGCGCGAGAGAAAGAGCTGTAACACTTTTACCGCTGCCGCTTTCGCCGACAAGAGCGACCATTTCTCCACTTCCAATCGTAAAAGTCTTATACTTTGAACAATCAGCGGTAACAGCAGCCCCCAATGCGGAAATTTCACACTCAGCCAACACCCCACTACTATTCAAGCCATTAAGATCCCCGGCATATTTACCCAAATTTTCATTAATTGTATCGCGGATAAGACTGATATTCACACTCCCCGAAGTCTGAATTTTCGCATCGTCTCGCAAATTTGCCGCCGCTTGGGCAAAAATATTTCCATGCACCACCAAAACCGGATTGGCCACATTATCTCCCGCCAACCTTGGAAGCCTATTATCATAATAAGCCACCGCCCTCTCCTTACCATCTGAACCCTTGATACTATAGCCTATCTTCGAATAAAGACCCGCGCCCTTGGCAATCGCACAGGGCAACTTAGTGTTTGCACATTTTCCATCGGCATCCAGTGGCGTACAAACATCAATCATTGCAACAGCCTGAACGTCCCTTGAACCAACCATCAAATCATCAATAAAGCTGCTGATTTTTGACCCACTCGCGGCCACACCCGAAAAATCATTCAAAAATCCGAAATTAAAAT
>CAZNSF010000355.1:0-3133 GCA_964575565.1 uncultured Verrucomicrobiota bacterium
CGAGATATGCCGCGCTGCATGATGCAACCAGCTAATAATGGAATGACGATGGCGTAATGTGTCGGCTTTTTTAATAAGAAGCAAAAAGGTTGTTTGGGCAGCATCTTTGGCATCGGCTTCGTTTCTCGCAATACGACGGCAAACGCCCAGAACCATGCCGCCATGGCGTTCCACGATGGCTTCAAAGGAAAGTTGGTTGCCAGTTGCGATATATTGGCTTAGCAACTCTCCATCATTTTGGGTGGCAAGGTTGATCATAGAATAACTGTTCCTTCTATATTATTGATCATAAATACCAAATCTATGCATACAAACTGAATAAAGCAGGAGATTTTTCGCCCGTCTTCGCGCCAGAAAACTGAATAATCTTATTGACGTTTAATATTAATCTAGATAAATTTACATATATATGAAAATTATCCGAAGACTGTTTCAGCTGAATTTACCTAAGAACCGATCCGCGTTTTTATGGGGCCCACGGAAAGTGGGTAAAAGCTATTGGATTGCCCAGAACCTCAAAGAGGCTACGGTGATTGATCTACTTAAGACAGATGTTTTTGCAGATTATGCCTCAAGACCCGCTCTTTTGCGGGAAAGGTACGCGGATCATAAAAAGCTTATTGTGATTGATGAAATCCAAAAAGTTCCGGCTTTATTGGACGAAGTACATTGGTTGATTGAAAATAAAGGGCTTTCCTTTTTGCTCACGGGTTCAAGCGCTCGAAAGTTGCGTCGCGGACACGCCAATCTTTTAGGAGGTCGAGCTTGGCGTAAGCTAATGACTCCTCTTTCGTGCTTGGAAGTAGATCCCTTCCCGTTGGAAAAGATCATGATTTCCGGTTTACTGCCTCCTCATTATCTTTCTCCGAATCCATTGGAAGATCTTAGAGCTTATGTGGCTGACTACCTTAAAGAAGAAATTGCGGCAGAGGCTCTTATTCAAAATATTCCATCTTTTGCGGAATTCCTGCGAGTGGCAGCAATCACCTCGAGCGAATTGATTAATTACCTGAACGTCGCCCGAGAAACAGGCGTTCCTCATCGGGTGATACGCACTTATTTTGATATTCTGGAAGATACCTATCTAGGGTTTCGGATTCCTCCATGGAAAAAGTCTCGCAATCGGCGGATGATTTTAACCGAGAAATTTTATCTTTTTGATGTGGGCGTTGCTAATTACCTTGCGCGCCGGCAACCTCAAATGGGAAGTGGCGAATTTGGAAAATCATTCGAACATTATATTTTGATGGAGATCAAAGCTTACCAAGCTTATCGAAAACCGGATCTTCCGATTTCATTTTGGAGAACAAGCACGGGGCAAGAGGTTGATTTTATTTTGGGCGATAAAGATCTAGCCCTAGAGATCAAAAGCTCTGGGAAAGTTCACGAGATCCGTTCTCTCATTGCGCTCATGGAGGATGGTCCTCTTAAAAAATGTATCGTGGTTTCGCTCGAAAAAGAGCCGCGTACCATTCACAAGGGAATCCAAGTCCTTCCCTGGCGTACCTTTATTGAACAATTATGGAATGGGGATTTTTGTTAACTCCACTGTAAGAATGGTAAGGCAACCGATCTAGTTTTTCACCCTTCGACAGACAAAGTCCTGCCCTCCAGTTCTTTTTATTAAGGAGAGGTTAAAAGCAACTATATTTCCAATCACTCGTCACTGATCGTTGTTTGTTATTTCCCTCAAAGTCTCTTGAAGTTTTTTACGTGCATCTTCTAGTTTTTCTTTAAGTGGGTTGGCATCTAAATAAGGTTCTAGATCATTCAGCATCTGCAGAGCCCCCTCGATCTTACCCTTGTAGTGGGTATGTCCTTGAATAATCAGAGGGGCAATATATGAACGTGCCATCACGTTGTATGGATATTCAACTGTTGATGCAAGATTTTGAATCCAACCTTCTTTTTGCTGTTGATTCATTTCCTCTGCGAAAATCCTAATACAAAATTGACGGACGCCGTCGTTCTTAAGATCTAATGTCGATAAAATATCGCCGCGCCCAACCACATAGTCTTGTACATTTTTATCATCAAGTTTCTGAAGTATGGCAACCTGGTCTTCTGCTTCGAAATGAGAGGCTCTTCCTAGCCAATCTTCTGCCATATTGCGATCGTGGTATTTTTTTATAATGTCTTCAACTAAAGGAATAAATTCTTTAGCTTGGTAATATCCTATAACCTCGAAGATGGCTTCAAGGTCTTGACCTTTCTTCGCTGATAACACTCCAAAATCAGGATCCAATATTTTGGATAAAAACTCTGAAGCTGCCTGGAGAACCTCGGTTCTATAAAGCCCTGGAGAGAATTTCTCTAGATTTTTGGTGGCAACATAAAATTCAAGTCCTGAAGAGGTATTTTTAAGCACGTCCAAACTAGCAACTTGAGCTGTTGGATCGCCCATTTCGTAGAGGATTTCGAGCAAGGCAATGCGAAAAGTTGGAATGTAAATTTGTCTGGGGTCATGCCTCTTTAATCTCCAGTAATACCAGCCGTTATGGTTTTCTGGGTCCTCTACCTCCGTTTTCCTAGACTCAAGAAAATCGGTGAGTGCTTTTTTACTTTCTGCTAAGGGCTCCGCAGAATAGGATCTGTCATCATCTGCCCTTGTATTTTTCCCTGACTTAAGAAATTCAAAGATGGCCTTTGAACCTTCCTCGCCAAAATCTTTGATTTGTCGAAAACGATGAAAGAGAGTGTTCTCCACAGAAGGGAAAGCAGTGGTAAAGTCCGGAGGACGAGATTTTTTGTGTTCCAATTCAGAAAAAAGCTGTTCAAGAAACTCTTTTGCAGCTTTTTCATTTTGAGAAAACGCTTCATCACTAGTTTGGCTTGCTTGATCATTTTTTGAAGTGGAATCGGAAAATCTCTTGGGAGTTTTACTGTTAGCTGATTGTTTTTTGTCTCGCTTTGTAATGGACATAACTTTCCCAATCGTGGGTACCGAATTTTTCTTAGACTGATAAAAAATAACCGCTGTGCCTATACTTAACGCTAGAATTAGCAACGCACCGGCAATTGTAATTATTTTTTTAACGGACATAACTTTTAATCCTTCTTCTAAAAGTGTTGTTACTTGACTGGAAATAACGCTGTTACTAGCCAAACTGCCTGCTGAAAGTTGGGCCGCAGC
>CAZNSF010000356.1:0-3404 GCA_964575565.1 uncultured Verrucomicrobiota bacterium
CCTTGAAGTTGATCGCGTATTTCTTGTAAACGTTGTTTAAGAAAGGGGGTATTTAACTCTGGTTCAAGTTCTTTAAGCAACTGTAAACGCCCTTCGATATTTTTCTTCCAAAGCCTCGGAGCATTGCTTTGTTTAACAGATTTTTGATTCAAAATCCATTGGAGAGGGTATATATCCAAACTACGAATCCACTCCATTTTCTCTTTTTCGCCCGTTTCTTTTACAAAAACCTTGCAAATCAGCTTACGGATACCTTCATTTTGAAAATTAAGACGAGGTAATAAATCAGGGTGTTGAAGGCTTTCACTCAGATATTTCCTTACCTCTTTATTCTCCGCGCTATTTTCCACAAATTTTTGAAGCCCACTTAATTGGTCTTCCTCTGGAAATTCGAGTAAAATAGGAAACCAGCGTTCCAACAAAGAAGGTTGTTTTTTTATCCATTCCTCCACTTGGGGAACGATTTCTCTGGCCTGGTAATATCCTACCATCTTAAACACGATACTATCATCCACGTCTCTTGAATCAGCAGCTTCTGTTGACTGTGTTTTTTCCGCGTCTTTTGGGTTAAGCCGACTTAAAATAACTGCTGAAATAGCTTTAAGGATTTCGTTTCGATAAGTGCCTTTGGAAAATTTCTCGAGATTTTCAGCAATGATTACAACTTCTACTCCTGAAGGCGTTGTTTGGAGAGCTTCCAGATTCGCTGCTTTTGATGTTGGATCGTTCATATCGCCGAGAGCGTCAAGCAAGATAACCCGCAAAGATGGAGATTCGCTAAGCTCATCGTAAAGCGAACGTGCAGTAGGACGTAACTCTCTAAAATCTTCAGAAGTGAGATGAATATCTTGGTCAGTTCGAAGAAAATCTTGAATGGCTTTAGAACCCTCTTCCCCAAAATCACGCAATTGTCGAAGGCGTATTACGAGATTTTTGAAAACTGTTTTTTCAAGATCTGCATGTTCAAGTTCTGTTACAAGACAATTGATAGCCTCTTTTGCTGTTCGTGGAATTTGCACAGATTGCTCACCAATATTTAGACTTACGGTTGCATTATCAGAAGCAGCGTTTTTAGTAAAAGCCGAGGATTCCGACAACTGAACTAAGCGATCCAAAAGTTCTTGCCGAGTTTTACCCAAAGCTTGTTGGAGTAAAAGGGCATTTAACTGTGGTTCGAGTTTATCAAGAAACTGAAGACATCCTTCAACCTGGCTTTTGGTAGGCCATCTCTCTCTTTCCAGTATTTTATCAGGTGCCATTTTGTAGGAAGCATATGATCGCGAAATAGAGAGCTGTTTAAGAAAATATTCCTTCTGCTCGTCCTCCATCTCTTCATTTAAAAATTTAAGGGCTAATTCGTGCACTGCTTCACTTGCAAAATCTAACGCAGGCAGTGTCACATAAAAATATTTTTTCATTTCATGTTTATCTTCATTCATCAACCGCTGTAACGAAGCAACTTGAACCTCTCCTGGAAAATAATGGTGTAAAACGCGAGTCCATTCCTTGATAGCCCCCCGGTATGACCAGATATAGGTCGTCTTCTCATAGGGGCAGTTTTTTATCCATTCTTCGGTTTGAGGTACTAACTCTTTTGCTTGGTAATATCCAACAATCTCTAATAACGTATAATCAAAGGCTTTAAGATTTTTCATACTGTTTTTACCTGGTTGTATATGAGAAGACAGCTTGTCTGAAAAAATGTTTGAAACAGCTTTGAGAGCTTCGGATTGATATGTTCCAGGCGAAAATTTTTCGAGATTTCTTGCTGTAAGAAAAACTTCTATGCCTAAAGATGTATTCCGCAGCACTTCCAAGTTAGCTGCTTCAGAAGTCGGATTCTTCAAGTCATAAAGAACCTCAAGCAGAGCTGTACGCAGAGATGGGAAAACAGAAAATCTTCTTGTGTTGGTATCTGAATCATATCTACCCGTGATAACATCTTCTCCACTTTTTAAAAACTCCTGGATTGCTTTTGAACCTTCTTCTCCATATTCCTGAAGTTGTTGCAATCTTGATATAACAGTTCTTTTGGTTTCCGGTTTTTGAGGATCCCCACGTTCCATTTCGGATAAAAGGCGTTCAATGATTTCTTTTGCAGATTGTGGGGGACCATCTTGAAGAGCCGTTTCGGTTTGGGCCTTACTATTCGGTAGAACCTCTTTGGGATTTACAGCTACCTTGGTTGAAACCGCATCCTTTAGGGAAATTCTTACAGATTTAGCATTTTCTTTTTGTGTATATTGGGTTTCTAAAGTTCGGTAAATCGTTATGCTGCCACTAGCACCTAATCCGATCACAACCAATGCAATCGCTGCTGTTGCAGCTAACTTTTCAATCAATATCGCTTTCATAGCTCCTTTGGCAAGTAGCGCTACTTTGGAAGAAATAGCTCCTACACCTGCCACATTCCCTATCGTAACACCGTCTATCGCCACTTTAAGAACAGAAGAGGTCAGTCCGACTGGCAAAGCTGCCGATATATTTTGAGACAACAAAGCGCCAAGTGTAGCCCCAGAAAGGGTAAGACCTCGATTGAGAAGTCGTTTGCGTAACATTTCACGCCCGCGATTTAAACGTACCCTTAAAGCCCCTGGATTTAAGTCCAACAACCTAGCAACCTCTTCCTGGCTTCGATCTTCTAAATAATTAAGGATCAGAGGCAACCGATATTTTTCCGGCATGGTATCAAGTTCATGATCTAATAATCGCCGTAGCTCGACCATATCACGGCTCTCTTTGCGTTCATTTATGGGTTGTTCCATCATAATAGCCTCCGATTCTCTTTGTTTTCGAAGGGCCATAGATTCTCTTGCGCGAAGCGAGATATATCGCGCTACATGATGCAGCCAACCGCCTATGATGGTGCGACCCCGTAAGGTCTTTGCTTTTTGCGCCAGAGTTAAAAAAACGGCCTGGACGGCATCCTCTGCATCGCTGGCATTCCCAATAACCCGCCAACAGGTATCAAAAACCATCGAGCCGTGCCGTTGAATCAATTCTTCAAACGGCGCTTCTTGGGTTGTTGTGATGAATTCATCCAACAACTCACCATCATTCTTTAGGTTATCACTCATGGATATCTTTTAGTTTAATCTATTCCCTTCACCCATACACTCCGTTATCGAGGCTAAAATGTTACAAGAATTTTAATAAATAAAAAATCTCTCACAGAGATCATAGAGGCTGGGAGGGAAATCAGATTAAAAAATCTCCGTGCGCTCTGTGTGAGATCATGTTTTCGCAGTTCGTGGATCAAAAATATCACGGAGACGATCGCCGAGGAGATTCAGAGAGAGCAAGGTAAGCGCCATGGCTGTGCCTGGAAAAACCAAAAGCCACCAATAGATTTTGATGGGATTAATGTTAGAATCGCCTTCCGAAATCAATGTGCCCCAACTGGC
>CAZNSF010000357.1:0-4194 GCA_964575565.1 uncultured Verrucomicrobiota bacterium
TCCGTGATCTTGCAAGATCAAGATGCTCTTACCGATTTAGAACGCTTGGCGAACAGCGACCAAGAAGATCGTAATGTGCGAATAGCAGCAACTTTAGCAGCGCGCGATATTTTGGTTCAGCGTCGGACGGCAGAAAAATAAAGATCAAGTCAGTTGTTTATTTTTCTCAATCATATTTCCAATAATACGGCGAAAGTCTTCTAGGCCGACTGTTGGAATCACGATGGCATTTCGTCGTCCATTTACATCTTCAGTAATACGTAAGAAGCGGCCACGTGGATTTTCGCTAAGATCAAAAAAGAACTGCTTCCGTTCTACTTGTACTTTATCGCTATGCAATGCATCATTCACAGATATACTCCTCTAGATACCATTAAACGGGGAATTACCATCGGCCCGCTTTCCGACCACTTCCGCAAACTCACGGAAGCAGTTTCTCGTCCACGTCCCATACTCCACCTCGAAGTCGATCCATAGACGAAAGATGGCACCGCAAACTGATATGGCGAATTTATTGGCCTGCTGTCAAGGGTTGTAGGAAAAATTATCATGAATTTGGAGTTCAGAAAGTTTATAAATAAATTTAGGTCAAGTGAAAATTAAATTTGACACATCCATGCAAAATCTTTAGAAGTTTTTTTACAGACTTAAGTTATGGCAGATCCTGTACCACCATCCGTTCCTCCTCCTCCTGGTTCGCCTCAGAAAGTAGATTCGGCTGCTCCTGTAGCGCCGCCATCGAAGGCTAATGAACGTAAAGAGACGGTTCGAATTACTTTGCCTCCAAATCTTATTCGCAAGCCATTAGTTGCTGCAGCTCCAGCAGCTCCACGACCTGTTGCGGTGGCACCGAGTTCGCCTGTAGCGACAAGTTTTCCAAAACCGGTAATAGCTTCTCCGGTAGCACCACAACCACCCGTTCCAGCGCCCAGACCTCCATCGGTGATTCAACCACCGGCCCCGGTCGCAGCGGTGCCTCAACCTGTTATTCCAAGCAAGGCACCATCTGCACCTATTCTTCCGAGACCTGTAGCAGCTGTGCCTGCACCAGTAATTTCTCCAAGGCCTATAGCACCTACACCGATGCCGGTAGCATTGCCAATACCTGCTGCTATTCCTCCACCGAAAGCTCCCTTACCGTCAGCGCCCTTGGGAACCGGCTCTACAGTACTTGCACCTAAAGCGACAGTGCCGCCACCACCACCTAAATCATCAGCAACAACTCAAATACCGATGGTCCCTCCTCCAGTATCAGCACCACCTAAAGGTGCGGTTCCGCCAGTGCCTGTAGTTGGAGCACCTCGTCCTTCAACCCCTTTACCGACTTCGGCTCCAAGACCTCCACCTTCTGCAGCAGTTCCTCCATCACCAGCTCCAGCGGCTGTTCCGCCGAGGCCATCTGCGCCTCCGCCCCCAGCGCCTACGCTTAAGGAGGTTGCTGCTCCGATAATGTCGCCGACGGTTAAGATGCAAGCAGCGCCTTCTGCTTCATCTGCAACAGCAAAAATGCAAATTCCGCCGGATGCTGCGCCTACTGTTAAATTAGCTGCTGTACCTCATGCAGCACAGGCTAGCGGTATTTCTCAACCTCCTAAGAGTGTTGTAGCCAGTTCAAATGTTGTAAAAGATTCAACTGTTTCTATGATAGACTTAGTATTAGCTGCCATTGCGATGATTTCGACCTTAGGAGCTGTGGCTGTTTTATTTTTAACTTAAAGGTCTTTACCTGATATTTTTTAGGTAAGGCGCTTTTCGGAAAGCGTAAAGGAGTTTTATGGCCAGCAAAAATATTGTTCAAATTTTACCAAACAATTTTTCAACAGAAGTAAAGCAATCTTCTACTCCTGTCCTCGTAGATTTTTGGGCGGAATGGTGCGCTCCATGTAGGTCGATTGCGCCGGTATTGGATGAGCTTGCAGATGCTCATGCTGGCAAACTAAAAGTCGTCAAAGTAAATATCGAAGAAAATCAAGACCTCACTGCGGAGCTTGGAATCCAATCGATCCCTACCTTGCTAATTTTTAAAAATGGGGAAATTAAAGACAGGATTATTGGCGCTAAAAGCAAACGCGAGCTAGAAGCTAAGATTAGCCCGCACTTAAATGCCTAAGAACAGGCTTTGCTCTTAAATCGATAGGGTACTGGCTCTAGCGCGTCCATTCGTCTTCGCTAGAGGATATTGATACTCTCGGCTAGGTTTTTCATTTTAAGCTACCTTCTGACTGGACAGGTTTTTTTTTCGAGCGATACTAAGTCTAATGCCCAAAGTTACTCAAAAATCTTTATCCAATCCAAGTGACCAAACTTTTCTTAAGAGCAAAGTAACACTTGCAGACATCTTGGTGCCTTTAGTCGGCACCATGCAGCGGTTAGAAGTTTTTCTAGAACGTCAATATCATCTTTTTGAACCTGGGGTGGCAACTTGTGTGCGTTATGTTGTGGGCAATCAAGGCAAACGTTTACGCCCTGCCATTGTAATTTTTAGCGCAAATGCTCAAAATGGGCATGCTAAAAATTCCGCAAATGAGGATCTTCTTAAGGCATGTGCTATTGTAGAATTGGTTCACATTGCTACCTTAGTCCATGATGATATTATGGATGGCGCAGAGTTAAGGCGGAACCATCTTACAGCAGGCGCAAAATGGGGTCATGAAACTTCTGTGCTTTTAGGAGACTGTCTATTTGCTCACGCCCTCATGTTGGCAGCATCTTATCCCACTCCATTTATTTGTCGTCGAGTAGCGGAAGCAACCAACATTGTCTGCTCAGGTGAAATTCTTCAAACACAACGGCGTTTCGATCTTAAGTTAAGTGTGTCGGATTATCTTAAAATGATTGAGATGAAAACAGGCGCGCTTTTTGCCGTTGCCTGTGAACTGGGAGCGCATTTAGGCGGAGCCTCGCCCGAGAGACGTAAACAATTTCATGATTTTGGGTGTCGACTGGGGATCGCCTATCAAATCTATGATGATTGCCTGGATCTTTTTGGTTCAGAAAAAGAAATTGGAAAATCTCTTGGAACTGATTTACAAAAGGGTAAATTAACTTTACCCGTAATTCTTTTATTGCAACAAGCTAAAGAGAGCGAAACACATCTTATTAGCTCCATTCTTTTAAACGAACATGCCAATAGCCGTGTAATGCTTATGGAATTTATTCAACGTTATGGTACCCTCAAACAGGCTGCTCAACAGGCTAAATCGATTGTTCGCAAGGCTTTGCTTCAGCTTCGGCCTTTGCCTTCGAATGAAGGGCGACGGTGTCTCGAAGGCCTTGTAAATTATCTTGATTCTGAATTAGATCGTTTAAGTTAGAAACAAAAGAGAACTACATGAAAAGTCTTTTAGCAAAAGTGCATAAGGTACCGGTCTTATCGATGATTTTTCGTCGAATGGATCCGCGTCAGCAAGAAATCATTTCCTTGCTCCGGAAAACGCCTATTTTTACAGATCTATCGGAATCTGAATTGATTGATTTATTGCATTTACTGCATGAGCGAACTTTTGTGCAAGGGGAAATAGTTTTTAAAGAAGGCGAACTAGGTCTTGGGCTTTATGTGATATTCAAGGGTGAAGTAGAAATTGAAAAAGCTTCTAAAAATGGTCATGGGCGCCTAGCACGTCTTGGGCCTGGTGAGGTATTTGGCGAAGTGAGTTTTTTGGATGGAAGTGTTCGGTCAGCCACTGTACGGGCAACCACAAAAACAGAGCTTATCGGTTTTTATCGTACAGAATTATTTAGTCTGCTAGAGCGCAAGCCATTTTTGGCGTCAAAAATTCTTTTTGCATTAGCACGCCAAATCGGCACTCGTTTGCGTGCCATGCTTCAATTGATCGATTCATGAACTACTCTATTTCCTCTGCCCTTCAGCAAGACCGTTATGGCAAATGGATTAAGTTTGGGTTGCTCATTTTATTATTATTTTTATCACTAGGTTTGCTGCTGCTCTTGCATCGTTATGTGCCTCTTCTTTTTACTTCGTTGATGGTCTCCTTGGGATTTTTTTATGCCTTAAATCCCATTGTAAACTTCTTGGAAGCGCATTCCATTAGACGCAGTGTAGCTAGCGCGATGGTTTTAATTGGTCTTACTATTATGATGTATATGATATGGGCTCGTCTTTTGACTTTCGATGTGGATCTAAAAACAAAGATTGATTTGGATGCCTTTCAAAGAAATTTGACCGATAGAATT
>CAZNSF010000358.1:0-6691 GCA_964575565.1 uncultured Verrucomicrobiota bacterium
AATCACGCCTTTATGATGAGCAAAAGCTAATCCTTCGGCTGTTTGTTGGATTACATACAAAGCTTCTCGTTCTTCCAAGGGTCCTTCCTCTCGGACAATTTGCCCCAAGTTCTTACCATCAACAAGTTCCATCACAAAAAAATAGGTATTATCGCAAACTCCTGCATCAAAGATTTGGATGATATTAGGATGGTTTAAGTGGGCAGCAGCTCGTGCTTCGCGAAGAAAACGATCAACATATTCATGATCATCACAAAGTTCATGGGGAAGCACCTTAATGGCTACCGGCCGATCAAGTGTGATTTGACGCGCACGATAGACCACTCCCATGCCGCCTTTGCCGATATGCTCTTGCACCTCGTAATCTCCAAGAATACAACCTGTAAGAAGATTATCCATGATCCAACTTTTTACGGCGATGTTTCCAATACTGATAACCAAGCCAGCCTACTGCAATGAACGGTAATAAAGCCGCTAAAATAATAATAATAGCGCCTAATGACCATTCACTAAAACTCTTTTCATAAAGAACAACCAAAACTAGAAAAGGTAGCGCACCAAAAAGCATATGACGCCATAGGGTAGGCCAATGAAACAAACGGTCTTTCATAATATAGAGAGCGAAGTACCGTAAGATGCCACTTTCTATCCAAATTGCCAATCTCGATTTAGAGAATTAATATCGTGAAAACTTGAACCCTACCTTTTCCAATTCCTTAAAAAAAAGGTCCACTGAAATAATTTTTTCTGGCGGAAAAACTCCATACCTTTGGATTTGTCCAGATAACAACATGTGCGCTGCAATCACTGGAGGCCAAGCTGTATCTAAATCTCCAGCGGTGTACTTTGTTGAACTCGAAGCTTTACAATAAACAACATGCTTTGTTCGCACTCCATTACAATGACCTCGGGCTAAAGCCATTGTAATTTCGCAGTCGTAAAATGGATCTCCGACATGTTTTACGGAGATATTTGGCCGTACGTTCCTGTGAGGAACCAAAACTTCTTGAATCATCTCATCCGGAAATCCAATTTTGAAAGTGGCTTCGCGCAATTCCGGAAAACTTAAAGGCAATGTGGCAATTTCGGAATGCAAAGTACAAAAGACCTTTTGCCGTCCTACTGGCTTTGGAAATTTGAAATATTCCATGCCGCTCCGAGGTTTTTTGTAAGACCATCTTCCTTGATGATAGATCGCAGGTTTCAGTGTTAGTTCTTCTCGAATGGTTTGGATTGCATAAGGGAGTGTCTCCGAAATTTCTCCCCATGATTTACTTCCTTCTTTAATATGAATTTCATCTACAGAACTCATCCCTTCTGCAGCCCATTGGGCAAGAAGATTAGAAATACCAGGCGCACATCCTATTCCCAAGATGGCAGTCAAATTTTTTTCGTGGAAAGCTTTATCCAATTTTAATTGCCGCCGCGTAAAATAAAACAAACCACCCAAATCCAAATAATGAGCTCCAGCTTCTAACGCTGCAAACATGACAGGGAGATTAAAATGATGTGATGTGCTATTGATTACAAGAGTATGCTTTCGTAAGAGCCGTACTAATTGGGAGTGATGCTGCAAATCCACCTTGGCAAATTGGATTTGAGAAGGAAGCAAGGCTAATGGGGTCTTACGATCTGCAACCGTGATTTTGATATTGCGATTATGTTGTAAAAGACAATTCACAATTACACGGCCTATTGTGCCGCATCCGCCTAAGACGCAAATTTTTTTTGAAAAATCAGCAATCATTTTGTTAGTGTTAGAATTATAGCAGAACTAACCAGTAGTTCTAAAGAAATATACTTCACGATTGCTTGTCTGCTTAATTGGTGAGATAAAAATACTGAAAAATGGACAGAATTTTAATCCAAGGTGGCGGCGCTCTCCGTGGCGAGGTCGAAATAAGCGGCTCGAAAAATTCTGCATTGCCCATTTTGGCAGCAACGCTTCTTACCTCCGAACCATGTACCATCCATCATGTGCCGGATTTAAGCGATGTGCGTTTTATCTTAGACATTTTGCGATATCTTGGGGCTGAAGTTTCACAGCCAGATCAAAACACCGTATGTATTTCGGCAAAAGAGATTCAAGGCGTAGCCCCTTACGATTTGGTTCGAAAAATGCGCGCATCGGTTTGCTTACTTGGACCTTTGATTGGAAGACTTGGGACATGTAAGGTTTCTGTTCCTGGTGGCTGCGTGATCGGCCCGCGGCCGATTGATTTACATATTAAAGGGCTTAATCTTTTGGGAGCGGATATTACGATTGAAGAAGGTTATGTAGTTTCCCATACCAAAAAGTTAAATGGAGCAAAGATTTCTCTTGGAGGAAGACATGGTTCAACTGTACTTGGCACAGATAATATAATGATGGCTGCTGTGTTGGCGCAAGGAGTAACCACTATTGAACATGCTGCTTGTGAACCGGAAGTAGTGGATCTTGCCAATTTTTTAAACTCGATGGGAGCTCGCATTTCAGGGCATGGAACCCAAATTATAACAATCGAAGGTGTTGATCGATTACATGGAGCAGAATACCGAATTATTCCCGATCGTATGGAAGCTGGCACTTTTCTTGTCGCTGGCGCAATTACTCAAGGGGATGTTACCGTGCGAGGCATAGTTCCTCAACATCTGCAATCCATTTTGCATTTACTTGGAGATACAGCTTTTGGAATTGAAAGCGGTAATGATTTTGTTCGGATTCATTGCCATAGACAACCCCAAGCTCATGACTTTGCAACGGGTCCTTACCCGGCTTTCCCTACGGACATGCAGGCGCAGATGATGGCGCTCATGTGTGTGATACCTGGCGTAAGCGTAATTACCGAAAGAGTTTTTCCTGATCGTTTTATGCACGTATCTGAACTGCAACGGATGGGAGCACATATCGAAATGGAGGGGGCAACGGCAGTTGTTCGAGGAGTAGAGTGTTTAAGCGCAGCACCAGTAATGGCATCCGACTTGCGCGCTTCTGCGGCATTAATATTAGCGGGTCTTATTGCCAAAGGGACCACAGAAGTTCGCCGTGTATATCATATCGATCGTGGTTATGAACAGATCGATCAAAAACTCCGCAACCTCGGCGCACAGATCGCGCGTACCCAAGAAAGCTAAGCGAAAGATGATTAGACTACGCGGCATTCATTTCTAAATTTCTCAAAATTTCTATGTTCAAAACTCATAAAAATAGATTGCCTTTAGCACGTAGCTTGGGCACATAAGCATATCTACATGCTTACTTGGACAATTTGGATTAGTTTTCTTGGTGCTGGCGTATTAATGTCGCCACTAGTACCCGCTCAACGGAAGAATCTGATACGTTGGATAGCGCTTTTGATTGCTTTTCTAGGCTTGGTAATTGGAATTTACTTTTACTTTAATTACGATCTTGTAAAAGGCGGTTACCAATTTGGTAATGGAGATGGATCTCCATGGATTCCTCAACTTGGAATCAGTTTTAAGGTAGGGGTTGATGGAGTTAGCCTTCCCTTAGTAGTATTAACAGGGTTCATTGCGTTTACTGGTGTATTATTTTCATGGAATATTGAAGAACGGATAAAAGAATTTTTTGCTTTCTTCTTTGTTCTCATCGGGGGGGTATATGGAGTCTTTCAAGCGCTCGATTTGTTTCTTCTCTTGGTATTTTACGAAATCGCGATTGTACCAAAATACTTTATTATCGCCATTTGGGGAAGCACACGCAAAGAGTATGGAGCTATGAAGTTAGTGCTTTATAGCTTTGTGGGAAGCGCCCTAGTATTAGTCGGTGCGCTAGCACTTTACTTTGTCGCAGATGCTGGAACATTTGATTTAGAAAAGCTGGCTGCTCTAAAATTTCCAATTTCCTTCCAAACTTGGGCGTTTCCATTAGTTTTTGTGGGCTTTGCCATTCTTGCCGGTATGTGGCCCTTCCACACATGGGCTCCCACGGGCCACGTGGCTGCTCCCACCGCGGCCTCCATGCTCTTGGCCGGTGTGGTGATGAAATTGGGCGCTTACGGTTGTTTGCGTGTGGCCATGATGCTTTTTCCGGATGGAATGAACATTGCCGTTTTTGGAGTGCCGCAATTTTGGAAGTGGACCATCGCCGTGATTGCTACAATTAATATTGTTTATGGAGCGATGGTGACCCTTGTTCAGCGTGATTTTAAATTCGTGATTGGTTACTCCAGTGTCAGCCATATGGGTTTTGTATTGCTTGGGTTTGCCACTTTAAATCTTATCGGTTTAGAGGGAGCCGTTCTCCAAATGTTTTCGCACGGCATTGTTGCTGGCCTTCTTTTTGCAGTCGTTGGCCGTATGGTTTATGAACGTACTCATACACGAGAGTTGAGCCAACTCGGTGGACTTATCCACGCAATGCCATTTGTGGGTTGGGTTTTTGTGATTGGGGGATTTGTTTCTATGGGATTTCCTTTAGGAAGCGGCTTTGTGGCCGAACTCTTGGTCTTAATTGGCACATGGAAGAGTTTTCCATGGCTTCTTCTTGTGATTGGCCTTGGGATTATTATTACGGTGGGTTATACCTTGCGCGTTATTCACAAAGCTTTTTTTGGTGATCGCCATAAAGATGCAACCAAGTGGGAGCACTTGCCACCAGTCACATTTCCAGAAAAGGTAGCAAGCCTTATTTTAGTAGCGCTTCTTTTGATCGTGGGAATCTATCCTTCCATTATGCTGAATATGATCGAACGTTCTTCCAGACAAATTTTAAGCCAGATGGAGCGAAGTACTTTAACGAAAAATATAGCTGCTCGATAAAGATTATGGATATTTCAAGTATCATTACTTTGCTTATTCCAGAGATTTTTTTATCCGCACTCACCTTTGTAGTGCTCGTTGGCGGCATTTTCTATTTACGTGGAGAATCTGTCGAAAAACGGCATGAATATTTAGGTCAATGGGTTTTGGCAGGTTTAAGTATCGCCCTTGTATTCTATATGCTCGAGTTGGTGTGGCCTTACTGGCAGCATACTTTTACAATCGGCGATGGCGCTTTTGTAGTATCACGTCTCAACACCTTATTTAAAATGGTAGTGATCGGCCTTGCTTTTGTAACAGTGCTAATTGGCATTGAAACACCTTTTTCATCCCATGTAGGTGAATATTATGGAATGATTCTCTTTTCTGTATTGGGAATGGTATTTCTAATTTCGAGCGAAGATTTACTGATGATCTTTGTGTCGTTAGAACTCATTAGCTTAGCGCTTTATGTCTTAACAGCTTTTCAGAAAGGAGTGCGGCGTTCCGTAGAAGGCGGCTTAAAATATTTTCTTTTTGGAGGTCTTTCCGCAGCCTTTCTCCTTTTTGGATTGAGCTATATTTACGGAGCTACTGGCCAGACAAGTTTACAACAGATTGCGGAAGCTTTAAGGGGCGACCATCTTGCGAAGGTTCCACTCAAGATGTTGGATATTGGAATTCTTTTTGTGTTGGTGGGCCTCGGATTTAAAATTGCAGCAGTTCCTTTTCACTTATGGGCACCAGATGCTTACGAAGGAGCGCCTACGCCGGTAGCCGCTTTAATTGCCACGGGCTCTAAGGTTGCTAGTTTTGTAGTATTGACCAAATTATTTTTGATTGGACTCATTGGCGTAGCAGGGAACTCTCTCTCATGGCCAAGCCAATGGCACCCGGGCTGGACAACGATTGTCACAGTCGTTGCGGTATTAAGCATGGGTCTTGGCAATTTTGCAGCAATCACTCAAAGAAATGTAAAACGCCTCCTAGCTTACTCAAGCATAGCCCATGCAGGATATATTTTAGTGGCAGTCGTTGCTATTAATGCCAGTGGAATACCGGCAGATATTAGCGCGCCCGCGATTTATTTTTATGTGCTGATTTACGCGCTCACCAATGTGGGCGCTTTCGGTGTGGTCAACGCCATTGCTTCCAAAGTTGGCGGAGATGATTTCGAACATTTTACAGGCATGGCTCGGCGCGCGCCGTTTCTTTCCTTTTTAATGCTCATCTTCCTTTTATCATTAGCCGGTATTCCCCCATTGGCAGGATTTTTTGGTAAGTTTTATCTTTTCGCTGCAGCGATCAAAGCAGACCCACAAAGGCTCGGCCTTCTCTGGCTTGTGGCCTTTGCCATTCTGATGAGTGCCGTATCGCTTTATTATTATCTGAAGTTAGCCAAACAAATTTATGTTTTGCCGGCAACAGATCCTAGACCCCTTACTTCGTGCCCAGTCACACGTACGGTGCTGGGGCTAGTTTGTTTAGCTGTTATTTTGCTTGGAATTTTCCCAGCCAAAATGATGAATACCTTTCAGAATTTACATCATCATCCGGATGCAGCGTGGGTAACCGCGACATCGGTTTCCGAAGTGTCAAAAGGAACCTTATCAGCACAGCACCACCTAAAATAGGCCATTAAAGGAAACGGCTAAGTTAATGTTAGGAAAATTGGAAAACTAAAAGCAAGTCGCTCGCGCGCCCGCGAAGCGTCATTCCGCTCGACGGCGAGCGCGGAAGCCGGATCGAGATCGTTCTCGATGAAGGAAAAAATCGCGAAGTGCGCAGAATCTGCCAGGCCGCCGGCTTCGAAGTGAAACGCTTGCTCCGAACGAAAATCGGCGATCTTCCCCTCGGCGATCTCGCGCCGGGAAAATATCGAACGATAAAACCCGAAGATCTCCGCCTAGCGCTCGGCGGAAAGCCGATCATCCATTACAGACGCCCGCGC
>CAZNSF010000359.1:0-6942 GCA_964575565.1 uncultured Verrucomicrobiota bacterium
ATGCGCTTGAACCGCATATCGACGCAAAAACGATGGAAATCCATCACGGCAAACATCATCAAGCTTATGTCACCAATCTTAATGCTGCTCTTGATAAGCATCCGGATCTGCATAAGAAAAGCCTCCATGATCTCATTGCAAGTCTAAATAGCGTACCAGAAGATATTCGGGGCGCTGTACGCAATAATGGCGGCGGTCACGCTAACCACAGTATGTTTTGGAGTATTATGAAAAAAGGCGGCGGCGGCGAACCTAAAGGTGATCTTGGCAATGCCATAAACTCGGACTGTGGTAACTTTACCTCTTTTAAGGAAAAGTAAGCTAATGCAGGCATGACTCGCTTCGGCAGCGGCTGGGCATGGCTTATCATTGGTAAAGATGGCAAACTCGCCATTACTTCCACAGCGAACCAGGATAATCCCATTATGGAAGGTCAAAGACCCATTATGGGCGTGGATGTATGGGAACATGCGTACTACTTAAAATATCAAAACCTCCGCAAAAATTATCTCGATGCCTGGTGGAATACCGTCAATTGGGATGAAGTCACTGCAAGATATAGTAAGGCAAAGTGAAATACCCCGTGCTTTCGCACGGGACTTCTTATGAAAAAGAAAACATTTACATCACTGCGCTGACCCGCGCTCTCGCGCGGGACTTTCTGGCGAAGGCGAGTAACAGGAAATCTACTTAGCAAAAGGTTTGTCATAAAAGCACCTAAAGCAAAACTTTAGGTGCTTTTTTATTTTGCATGAAATGTTGGAATACTGGAATATCGTTTTGAGCTTTCAGCATTCAACATTTAACTTTCAACTCCTCTTATGTGTGGCATCGTTGGTATTTTAAATCTGCGCCCTACTTTATCTCCCATCGACGAATCTCTTCTCGTTGCTATGCGAGATACGATGGTTCATCGTGGACCAGACTCCTCTGGTATTTGGCTTTCAAAAGATCGTTCTATTGGCTTCGGACATCGGCGCTTAAGCATTATCGATCTCTCTCCCGCTGCTCATCAGCCCATGTCGAATGAAGATGCTACAGCCTGGATCACTTTTAATGGCGAAATCTATAATCACCAAGAATTGCGTAAAGAGCTAGAAAAACTCGGGCACCAATACCGATCCCATTCGGATACCGAAACCATTCTCCATGCTTATGAAGAGTGGGGACTAAAAGCTATTGATCGTATCGATGGTATGTTCGCTTTTGCTATCTGGGATGAAACAAAAAAAACGCTTTTTTTAGTTCGCGATCGAATGGGGAAAAAACCTCTCTATTTCGCGGAAGTCGATGGACGATTTATTTTTGCCTCAGAAATAAAGGCTATCCTCGAACATCCCTTGGTTCATCGCGCTATCAACGAAGAAGCCCTTTGGCATTATCTTTCTTTTGCCGTCGCCCCTGCCCCGCTCACTCTATTTAAGGGAATTTATAAATTACCTCCTGCTACCTCCCTTACAATTTCCAAGGAAGCTAAATGGGAATTCAAAGAATATTGGCGCCCTTGGTCCAATACCGATAATCCTTCTCAAACCATTGATGAATATGCTTCTGAAATCCAAAAATACCTTCGAGAAGCTGTTGAGCGACGTTTAATGTCCGATGTTCCTTTTGGTGTCTTTTTAAGCGGAGGTGTGGATTCTAGCACCAATGTAGCGCTTATGAGTCAACTGATGAATCGTCCCGTGGATACTTTTTCTGTCGGATTTGCCGATCAAGCCCAAGCCCCTTATAACGAAATCCAATATGCTCGGCAGGTTGCCAGTCTTTTTAAAACCAATCACCATGAAATTTTAATTTCCGATCAGCATTTCTTCGATTTTGTGGACAAGCTCGCTTTTTACCAAGATGAGCCTTTAAGCGATCCGGTCTGTTTCCCTTTATACCATATCGCTAAACTAGCTCGAGATAATGGAACCATTGTCATCCAGGTTGGCGAAGGCAGTGATGAGCTTTTTGCAGGATACGATATTTATCGTAATTATCTGAAACGCCAAAATTGTTATTGGGCACCCTTCCAATCTCTTCCAAAATGGTTGCAGCATCCGCTAGCACAATTTGGGTCTTCTTTCCTAAGCCCAAGGCAAACCATCCATCTCCAACGAGCTGCGAATGGCGAACCTGTTTTCCTTAGCGCAGCATTAGCCTTTTATGATCTCGAAAAAAGAGACCTTCGCTCATGGACGAAAACTTTTACAAGCTCTTCTCTAACAGCCCAAAGTTACGAAGGCAAAAATCCTTCGTTCGAGATGCTTACCCATCTCTTCCCAAATGCAAAGATTGAGCCATTACCATACCTAGACCCCTCAAAAGCAGATTCTGGTGATTATCTTAAAAAAATGATCATATGGGAATCTCACCAACGCCTCGGCGAGCTTCTCCTGATGCGGCTTGATAAGATGATGATGGCGCATAGCGTAGAAGGTCGAGCTCCGTTTCTAGATACCCAACTCGTTAACCTTGCTATGCGAATTCCTTCCTCTATGAAAATTGCCAATGGCATCGGTAAAGCGGTGCTTAAAAAAGCAGTTGAACCGCTTCTTCCCCATGAACTCGTTTATCGTCAAAAAATTGGATTTTGTGGCGGTAGTGGCAATATGCTTACACCAGCCATTTTAAAATTTGCTGCTGAAACAATCCTTTCAACCTTACCGCGCTATGATTGGTCAACTTCCTCTCTAGAAAAAATTTTAGAAGACCATCGAAATGGCAAGGCTGAAAATAGCTTTCAGATTTGGAACTTGATGAACCTTGCTTTGTGGCTAAAACGTTGGTTTTAATCGCTCGAATATGTCGTTTTGCCTTCAAGATAAAGTCATCGTTATTACCGGAGCCTCATCCGGCATTGGAACGGCCTTGGCACAAATTTGTATACAAAAGGGTGCAAAACTCGTTTTGGCTGCTCGTTCAGAAACACGTCTTCACGAACTACAGCACCAATTATCAGCTCTGGGCGGTCAATCGATCGTTGTGCCAACCGATGTTACGCGCCCAAGTGATATCGACCGTTTAATCCAAACCACACTTCAAAAGTGGAATCGCATCGATATTCTTATAAATAACGCGGGTTATGGAATATGGGGAAGACTTGGCCAATTGCCAATGGATGAAATTCGGAAAAACTTCGAAACCAATCTGTTTGGTGCCATTGCCTGTATGCAAGCAGTGATCCCCTATTTCCAAAAACAGAAAGGTGGCTTGATTGTAAATATCGAGTCGATTGTAGCTCTTCGCGCAATGCCATTTTCTTCTGTCTATTCAGCAACGAAACATGCCTTGCATGCCTTTAGCGAAGCTCTCCGGGTTGAGCTTGCTTCCGAAGGAATTCGTGTTCTTTCAGTTTGTCCCGGATTGATTGAAACTCCATTCCATCAAAATCGTGTCCAAATTGGGGAACATATCGAAACAGGCCCAAAATGGCTTTATATGCCCGTTGAAAAATGCGCTCGACAAATTGTCTGTGCCATCGAACATAAACGCAATCAAGTGGTCATCGCCAACCACGCAAAACTATTAGCGTTTGCTCAACGCATTGCACCCCGATTTCTTGATTGGTATTTTATAAAAAAATATTAGAGAGCAGCCCCATAAACACCTTCTAAAATCTATGAACCGTATCTTGAAGGCTCTGCGCTCTACCATTCCTTTTCTTTTTGCTATCGGCATAGCCTTCATTTCTTGTACACCCACTGGAGAACGCAGCGGAACTATCCAAAAAGATCAGTCTGTATTGGAAGGTAATGGGATAAGGCTTCGCGCTTCTGACCAAGGCAAAGAATATTTCGAAGCAGTTGATGTAAAAATCAAAAACCAGTGGGTTCCTGTTTTGGAAACACACAATTCTCCTATTGTTTTAAATTGCGATACACCCTCTCCAAAAGGAGCAAAGCCAGATTTTGTTGTCTTTGACTTTGAAGATGGAAAAAAAGAGTGGAAGGTACTGAAGGGAGATCTATCCCATGCTTTTACTAACTCTACAAGCCATCCCCTCGGAAAAGTTGGTAATGGGTTTATCAGAACTTGCGAAGGACCTAATGGATACGATGATAAACTCATGGGCACCCTTCAATCGCCATTTTTTTTGATCGATCACGATTTTATAACCATCCGCGTGGGCGGAGGTGAATATCCCGAAAAATGTTATGTTGCTTTGGTAGAAAAAGATTCTAGCCGTGAAATTTTTCGAATTACCGGACATAATAGCGAAGTATTTCGTACTGAATCATGTGAAGTAAAAGCTCTAAAAGGAAAAGAAGCTTTCATTCTCGTAGTTGACCAAGAAACGGGCAGAAAAGGGCATATCAATCTCGATCACATTGTTCTAACGGATATTCCTGTAGGTAATCCCCTTCGGATTAAACTTCAGCCGCAGACAACATCCCTTCACAAAGATAGATTCATCACCCATTTCACGGGCGATGGCTGGAATGTTACAAGAACCATTACAACCACTACTGAACCGGGTCTACTCCAAGTGATGGTTTCTGCGAGTGCACCGGATATCACACAAAAACCTATATCCGTAGAAGATAAATTGTCTGTAGCCTTAACCCCTAGGCCAGCTGATCATGCTGAAGGACCTTTTGATCTTTTCTGGGCGCAAAGTTTAAAACGCGCGCAAAAAGATTTTATTCCACATTGGCACTTCAAGGCGCCAGCCGTAATCGCCCAACAAGGGTCAGCATGGGTTGCGCTTATCCCAAACCTCCTTGAAGTGGATAAGGAAAAAATTCGAAACTCACCTCCTGCATTAGATCTAGAAGCCGTAGGCCCCAATGGCGCATGGCTTAGCTACGGATTGATACAATCTGAACCCAAATACCATAGCGGGTTTATCAGAAATTCTTATGAACATATCGAGCAACCAAATTACACTTATTGGATCTTTGCTGGCGAAGCCCCAAGATATGAAGGTTTCCGTCCTGTTACTGAATTCCTTTGGAAAAAATATGGGGCGGAAGCATTAACTTCCTCACCAGATCTTCAGCGTAACACAGTAAAAAAAGAGCTTTGTCTATTCGAAGATTGGCGTAAAGAAGCGTGGGAAAGATATGCCAGAGAAGTATATCGTGAATTTGATCTCCATGGCACACCCTGCAGTGCGTTTGTCTCTGGTTTAGCACAAGAAATGTCTGGTAAAACTGAAAATGCGCATTTTGATTCTTGGTTCCAATCCCTAAAAACAGCTTACGGTTTGTATCTTTATGGAAAAAAAACAAATGATGCTATGGCAACATCGCGAGCTGAACGCATCTTAAATCTTGCCCTTCAAGCGCCGCGTAAAGACGGTTTTTTTGCACTCATTTTTAAATTAAACGATAAAACCTGGCTCAACGATGGTTCCGGTTTCGCTGGCGGATATCCCGATTGTTACCATACCTTTTGCATGTCCTGGACAGGCTATTGGATGCTCCAGTGGATAGATCTGGTTCCAAATCGGAAGGAGGAAATTCTAAAATATTGCCGTGAATATGGAGATGCTCTCCTTAAATACCAAAGGCACGATGGTTTTATTCCATCGTGGATACGCCCCGATGGTAGCATTCAACCGGAAATGGGATCTTTCAACGCCGAAACAGCGGGCTCCGCTTTCTACCTTGCAGAACTTTATGATGCAACAAAGGAACAAAAATATCTCGATGCCTCAAAAAAAGCTATGGAGTTTATTGTACGCGAAGTTTTTCCTCGTCGACGTTGGTATGATTTCGAAGTGTTTATATCATGCTCACCAAAACCGTACGATTTCTATGACCCCATTACAGCCCAATACCCTCAAAACAACTTATGTACCATCCAAGCAGCAATGGCTGCTGAAAAATTATGCGATATCACAGGCCAATCTTATTATCGCGGGCTCGCTCTTCGTCTTGCTGATGATGTAGCGCTTACACAACAAGTATGGAACCATCCCGGGTTTACGCCAAAATTAGTAGGCGGCATGACCACACAAAATTCTGATGCTGAATGGAGCGATGCGCGCCAATGTTATGCAACGCTGATGTTTCTAAAAGCCTACGATTTAAGCGGAAAGTTAGAGTATCTCCAGCGGTCGGTTGCTGCAGCAAGAGCTTCCTTTGCAATAGCTCCTTGGGAAAACTGGGCGCATTTTGGCATAGGAGATAACCATGGAGGATTAACAAGCTTTCATTGGGGCACAGGCAGCGCCATGGCATCCATCGAAATGATGGTCGATCGACTCGGCGATGCCTATGTAAACCTAAACCACAAACATGGTATTGGCTTTAACGCATGTACTCTGGATGGACTAGAAATAACGGATCGTAAGATTAGCTTAAACTTAAAAGGCGTTCCCGAATGGAAAAATCGTAAGGCCATCCTAAAATTTGAAGGCTGCGATCCATCCAAAGAATATCAGTTGAAAATAAACAACGAAGAAATCGGTAAATTCAAAGGCGAGCGATTAACCCAAGGCGTTGCTGTAAAAGTTCGTACGGATTAAAAACCTTGCTTCCAAAAACTCCTGCGCTAATTTGCAAACAGCGAGTTCTTATATAATTTCTGCAAAATAAATATACGATTCTTACCGGCCTAGCCGAGATGCTTTACAGATTGTTTTACCCCCCGTGCACCATGGTTCGCGATGACGGTCATTGCGAGGAACATAGTGACGAAGCAATCTCTTTGAATTATAAACTTCTTAACTGGAAATGATATTAATCTTTCTTATGATAAAAACGAACCGAACTTTTAATTCAATCATGACAAGTTTTCCTTTCATTTATTCTCTCGTTTTATCCTTCTATATTTTTTTGTCGCTCCACACCACCCTCCAAGCGGCGGATGAACCAACCAAATTAACCTCACCAGATAGTCGTATTCGTCTGACTTTTCAACTTGCTAAGAATAAGGAAGGTTCTGCTATCCCTCAATTTACTGTCTATTTTCGTGACCGCGAACTCCTTGCAAATTGTGGTCTTGGTC
>CAZNSF010000360.1:0-2621 GCA_964575565.1 uncultured Verrucomicrobiota bacterium
AGAGATCCCAATCTTACGAAGTTCAGATTCTAGATTTTTTCGAGAAGCTCCAAGATCGAGCAGCGCTGCGATAGCCATATCGCCGCTAATCCCGCTGAAACAATCGAAGTAAAGAGTTTTCATTACGGAAGCTTAAGCTACAGGCCACTTGTACTATAGTTGACTTACAGTTATTTATCTCTTCTTATTTTTCACCTTAAATGATCCTTCTCCCCTCCTTTTCAAGGAGGGGCCTAGGGGGAGGTAATATAAGCCAAAGAAAACCTCCTCCAACTCCTCCTTGTTAAGGAGGAGAATAATTTTTATAAGCTCGTAGTTCATACTTGTATATAACGGTCAATCCTTAATTAAGAGGAGGCTAATTGAGTTGAATATTGTAAGTCATTTCTTTGCAATCAGGATTGCTTCTTCGAGGGAGAAGTAATCGCGTTTGTCTTTAGTGTGTGGGTTTAGAAAGGCTCGAGCTGCATCTGGGGCTTTTTGCAATAAAATGCGTAATTTATTTTTGGTTGCAACAGTGCAGCCTACACGATCAGCCCAACCATCAAGATCACGATCTTTTTTAAAGCTTTCAGTGTGGATAATCTTTAAACCAGTATCGGTAATGTATTTTTTAAGTTGTTCGAGTGAATAACAGGTATGGTGTGCAGGATCGCGGAATTTCTCGAAGTCATTAATGTAAGTAGCTGTTTGTTTATCTGGTGGCACAATGTTATCAACCAGGGCAAGGTAGCCACCCATTTTAAGCACTCGCGCCATTTCAAAAAACGCTTGCTGCGCCTTTGGGTAGTGATGGAGCGCAATGCGATTTGTTACAAGGTCAAACTCTCTATCCATAAATGGCAGGTTTTCTGCGTCCGCAATTTTAAACTCGATATTTGCAGCGCCTTGGTCCCAAGTAAATTTTTTGGCAGCCGCGAGCATTTGGGGGGTGAGGTCGGTGGCAACAATACGATGAGCGTAAGGAGAAAAAGTCAATGCCGTATGACCGCCGCCAGTTGAGACATCGAGGACTATCCAATGATTTTGTGGTTTTGTTAATTCTAGAAGACGTGCAAGGCTCGGACCTTTTGCATGCCCAATGCTTTTGATATATTCCTCTGCGCGCGTTCCAAAATGCTGTCGATTGAGTTCTTTATGGTGTTCAGGCATAGTGATTAAAGTTTTATTTGGAGTGTTCTGCTTGGAGAGCGAGTTTGCGAACTTCAAGCTCCTTAAGTTTAGCATCTAATTTTTCAATTCTTAGTTTTTGGCGGTTTGCTTCAGAAGCATGCTGCTTATAGAGGTTGCCGGATTCTTGGCGTTGATGTTGAGTTTCGCGTAAGGCAGATTCGATTGTCAGGAGCTCTTGTTCCCAAGCAGGTTTAGATAAAAGGTCTTTAGTTTCCGGAGCTTCAGCTAAAGTAACCACCCGGTGTTCCGCTGGAATTGTAAATGAGGCACCACAATGAGGGCATGCTGTAACTTTGGCAGTGCCGACATTATCAAATGCTAAATTTTTATGGCAGATGGGGCAGCTAAAAGGTTCATTGCTCATATTTTCTGAATACAACCATAAAAAGCCACAAAAAGCACAAAAATATTTGTGTACTGTAAACTTTTTTAACAGGTTTTTATCTCTTTCATTTTGTTTGTAGCTTTTAGCTTATAGCGTATAAGTTACTTTATGCGCTCTCAACCCCTACCCAATGCGGAAACACCAGAGGAGTTAAACGGACTGCGAGTGATTATTGATCGAATCGTTTATATGCCAGATGCCGAGACGCCTCCGGATCGTCCCCATGCTTTTGCTTATTTTATTACTATCCAAAATGATTCTGATGAAACGGTTACTATTAAGGGGCGTAAGTGGGTCATTAAAAATGATGCAGGTGAAATCACTGCCGTTGAGGGCGATGGTGTAGTGGGTGAGTTCCCGTGCCTCGAACCCAGCGAAAAATTTAGTTACAATAGTTATCATATTAATAATACCCTTAAATGTTGGGCTGAAGGGGCTTACCTTGGAGTTACCGAAGATGGTCGTAAGGTAATTACTCGTATCCCGCGCTTCGAAATGAAAGTGCCGGGAAAGCTAGGAAGAGCACCGGGGCATTAGAAGATCAGTAGATCAGCAACAATGTTTTTATTCTGGTGTCCTATAAACCAGTGCGCTTCAGCGGAGTTGCGGTGCTAACACTGTTAGAAATCGTTCTACGGCGCTAGTATGCAAACGATAACTGATATGGCCATACGGGAAAATTTCTAAATAAGTGCCTGGCCATGCTTGATGGAGACGTTTTAAAGATTGCGGATGACCAATCGGATCGTGTTCAGATCCAAGGATAAGTACTCGTTCCGGTTTAATTCGAAGGGGATGGTGATACGGTGTAACTAGCTTAAAGAATTCTTGGATTTGCGCTCTTGAGATTCCAAGACGATTTATTTCCTTTTGGAGACTACTAAAAAGGGGTACTTTCCAAAAAATCTCTTCAATTTCTATGGGTGGTTCTAGTAATAACGCTCCATCAAAACCATCATCCAGTGTAATCGCCATGGCCGAGATCCACGCTCCATAACTAGTGCCCCAAAGCCCAACTTGTGGAGCGCCTAATTGCTTTAAAAGATTTTTAAGCCAGCAAATT
>CAZNSF010000361.1:0-14852 GCA_964575565.1 uncultured Verrucomicrobiota bacterium
TAACTTATATAACAACCACGCCGACGTCTCTAAGAAATACGATTAACCTCATCGCCGCATTTACATTTCCAGGTCCATTAAAATATCGTGTTGATGCGGATGGTGTAGTGATCGGCAAAGATATCATCGATGAAACTAAAGCGCCATCAGCAGATACAAATGTAGAACAAAAAATCACTAGGAGAATAAAAATCGAAGAAAAACTCAATAACATTGTGATTTCACCTATTGATTTTATAGATACCCCCATTCAAGATGTAATTAATCAACTCGTTAAACTTAGTAAAGAAACCGATCCAGAAAAAGAAGGAGTGAATATCAACTATCAGCCTCCAACTTCTGGCAAAGATAGTAGAATCTCTTATAAAATAACTTATAAAACAACTGCTCCTAGGCCTCTAAAGTTTATAATTAATGCCATCACCACATTCGCATCTCCAGATCCACTAAAATACCGCGTTGATGCGTATGGTGTAACTATTGGCGCAGATGTTAGCGACGAAACCTTACCCAAAGAATCATCAAAAGAGATCAAGAAAACTTCGTCTATAAATACAAATGTGGATAAAAAGGTTGATGGGAAGGAAAACATCTTTAAAAGTCGGAAAATTGCTGTAGCGCCTGGCCTTATTACTAGTTCTTCAACGACCCCAGCTGCTTCTACTGCAGAAGCAAAAAAGTATCTCGAGGAAAATCTTGGAGTTCAATTTGAGCCTGGCACCGGTGTGGTATACGATAAAAATCTTGGGTTTATGGTCATGACCCATACGGATGCTGAACTCGATCGGATTGAAGAAACCCTTAGTATTCTTAAGATTCGTGGTGAGAATGAACATGACCAAGCACACAAAGCAATCCTTCAAAAACTTAATTCTATTCGTGTGAATACTGATTTTCGAGCAACCCCGATAAAAAATGCCATAGAATATTTAGTGGAATATAGTAAGGGAGCAGATCCAGAGAAAGAAGGGATTCGTATAAGGCTAGAGCATGCCTATGAATCATCTTTGCCTGAAACAAAAGTAACCCTTCAATTAAGTAACGTTCCTATATTGGAAGCCATTGAATGCCTTACTAAAATAAGCGATACGGAGTATGTAATCCATCCCGACTGGCATATGGTAGTTGTCTTTAAGAAAGAATCGACTGACAAGATATGGAAAACACGGCAAATTCCTGTGCCGGCCGGTCTTATCAAGGTTACGGGGACCCCAAACGATTCCGTAAAAAAATTTCTTGAGGAAAACCTCGGTATTAAATGGGTGGAAGGAGCGAGCGTGTATTACGTCGAGAACAGTAACTATATGGTGGTGACACATATCGAAAGCAATCTTAATCGTATTGAAGAAGCCATGAAATCTAAGAAGGTGAAGTAAACTGATCCATGAGATTTACGATTTCAGAGGTAAATCAAAGTTATTCTCCTCCTTGCCAAGGAGGAGTTAGAGGAGGTCAGTGCCTTGATCTAAACCTCCCCCAACCCCTCCTTGCCAAGGAGGGGAGATTAATCCTTAGGTTGCCGCCTATGCCCTCGCAGCGATGCGAAGGGCTACCGTATTGGAATCTGGTAGCCCGTCACATCCTCGTGACGAGAAAAATACAACAACGAGTTGCCATCTACAGTGTTATTTTTCTTTTAGGGTTAGCTACTACCACTTTTTCACAACAGATCGAGTTGCAAAGCAACCCTCCCCAAAAACCTACTAGCAAATCTTCATCGAATGTTGAAGGTCAAGCATCCGATAGACAAAAACGTAAGGAGCTGGCCAAAAAACTTAACTCCATTATCCTTCAACATATTGATTTTGTGGATGCTCCCATTAAGGACGTCATCCACTTTTTAATGGAAGAAAGTAAAAAAGCTGACCCTGCTAAGGAAGGAATAACAATTAACTATAAGCCTTCGATTCCAGTAGTTGATTTCAAAGTGACTTTTAAGGTAACAGTTCCCATATCTCTAAAGGCCGCCATTGAAAATATTACAAGCTTTGCGCAGCCGACCCCCTTAAGGTATCGAATCGATCCTTATGGGATCATTATCGGCCAGGACGTAACGGATAATACGATCAGCTCCAGAAAAATTTTTGTGCCGAGCGGTATTATTAAGCCTCCCGCTACAAGCGTAGAAGCCAAAAAATTTCTTGAGGAAAGTCTTGGAATCAAATTTGGAGAAGGTACTGGCGTAATCTACAGCAGCGAGGGCGGATTTATGGTGGTGACCCATACCAATACCGTGCTCGATCTGATCGAAGAAACTCTTGCTAAGCTTCAGTAAGCACAACCACCAACTGTTGGAGACCGAGTCTTGCCAAAGACGAGGCGGCGGCTTCCTTTCAAACGGTAATTAAATATGCGAAACCTCGCCGTAGCCTGTATCGGCGAAGGCGGGTAATTTATCTCTCACAGAGGCGCAGAGATTACCCCTTGTGGGACACAAGGGGCTACCGGGTTTAGCAAAAGACATGGCGACGAAGGCGAGTAAGTAATCTTGACATGTATGCAGTTTATGCCTATATTGCATGCGTGAAGAATACTCAATATACTTTAAGACAAATACCGTCTAAGGTGGATGAAACTCTACGGCACAAGGCACAACAACAAGCCAAAAGCCTTAATCAAATTGCTATAGAAGCTCTTACCCTGGGCGCGGGGTTGGCTGATCAAAAAATGCTTTTCCATGATCTCGATAAACTTGCGGGCTCTTGGAAAGATGATCCCAAATTTGATGAAGCCCTACGGGCTCAAGACGAGATTGATTTAACTCTCTGGAAATCGTGAGGATCGCGCTTGATACCAATTCTTATGTGGATTTTTGTAAGGGGGAAACCGCTATTCTTCATCGAATTCAGGAAGCTCAAGCTATTTTTTTACCTTTCGTGACGGTTGCTGAACTTCGGGCCGGTTTTCTCTGGGGCACACATTCAGAACGAAATGAGCGTACTCTTATTCAATTCTTAAATTCACCACGGGTAACAATCCTTTATCCGGATGAACAAACTACCCATCATTACGCTCGGCTTTTTCTTCAATTGCGCAAACAAGGCACCCCTATTCCAACGAACGATTTATGGATTGCAGCTCTCGTAGTCCAACACGATTTGTGGCTCTGCGCAAGAGATCAACACTTCGATCATTTCGCCCAACTTCCACGACTTTAAGTACAAGATAAGAAAATGCTTTCTAAACCTAAAATTACCCACGCATTTATTCTTGGAGCCGGCTTAGGCAAACGGCTTCGACCGCTTACAGAAAATCTCCCTAAACCATTACTTTCTGTAAAAGGTCAACCGTTGGTTGCCCACGCTTTGGAACACCTTGCAGGGGTCGGCGTACAACAAGTGGTTATCAATACACACCATGCAGCCCAAGCATGGACTAAAACTTTTCCTGATAAACAGCATGGAGGTATCCAAATAACGTTTCGACATGAGCCAACTCTACTAGATACCGGTGGCGGCTTAAAAAATGTTGAAGATTTTTTGAAAGGTCACGGAACGTTTTTTATTTATAATGCCGATATTCTTGCTTCTTTACCGCTCAAAAAAGCATGGGCACACCATCGTCAGCATCAAAATCTTGTAACGATGGTTTTAAGAAGCGCTGCTGAACCAAAACATATAACGCTCGATGTAAACGGAAAAGTTGTTGATATCCGCGGCATTCTTGGCAGAGGTCAACCAGGAACTCATCTTTTTACAGGCATCCACGTGGTAGAACCGGATATTTTCCATTATATTCCGGATATACGAATTCAATCTATTATCACGATCTATCTTGATTTAATTCGAAAAGGATTACCAGTTGGAGGTGTGGTGTTGGATGAGGGCGACTGGTCAGATATAGGAAGTATCAGTGAATATGAGAGAGTGAAGGAATAGTAATAAGTAACGAATGATGGGTAAAAATCCAAATTCCAAGTATCAAATCCCAAATAAGTTCCAAAAGTTTAAATTCCAAATCTCAAAGATATCTTGAAGTTTGTGGTTTGCCTTCTATTTGCTTCCTTTACTAGCAGGATGGGAGTTCCGAGTTTTACAATCTTGGATGCCTGCCACGATAGCGCGCGCAAGGGTCCATTGATAGTCTTCGGTAGCGATTAATTCGGATTCATCAGGATTTGAGAGAAAGCCGCCTTCAATAAGCACACTCGGTAAAGAACTTTCGCGTAATATCATGAATGAAGCTTCTTTAATGCCACGATTGTGCAGCCCAGAAATAGAATGCAGGCGGGATTCGATATTTTCGGCAAGCAAATAGCTGGATCGGTGAAGAGGATTTTTTCCAGAAGGATGTTCTTTCGAAGATCGCATCACGTAGATTTCGAATCCCTGCGGCGCGCGATATTTTGCTTTGAGATCAGTAGCCTCTTGTTTTTTTGAGCTACGATTAAAATGAATACTTACCAGCAGCCAATCTTGATATTTTGATGAACAAATTTTTTCTACACGCTCATCTAAAGTGATGTAAGTATCTTTTGACCGAGTAAGGTCTGTAGCAATACCGGCTTCTTCGAGAAGGGACTTTACTTTTTTAGTTACTTCAAGATTTGCCGTTTTCTCCTTATAACCAGAGGCGCTAATAGCGCCATAACATTCTTCGCGGTAACCTTGCTTAGCCAATTTACCTAGAGACTTAAAGGATTCTCCCATTTTTTCAGCAGCTTCTTCTGGTTCGCCGCCGTGCCCAGGGTCAAGCAAGACACCTCTAAATGGCATGGTAGCCGAATCATTGACCCACGAGCTTTCAGTGGTCACACAACCACTACAAAATAAAATCGCTGTGGCTCCTATTACAAGCGAGGTTTTTTTTAAGAGTTCCATGATTTGTTAATTTTTTAATCCTTGTGTGTTTTGCGCAATCTTTGAACAACTCGTTCCAATCGTTGACTTACTTCGGGGATATCCTTTTCTTGAGAACCTGTTCCTAAAGAGAAACGTACCGTTGCGCGAATCAATTTTTTATCAACTCCCATTGCTTGGAGTACATGCGAAGGTTGAACAGATCCAACCATACATGCCGATCCGCTCGAAACCGCCACGCTTTCGAGATCTAACCCTATCAATAACCCTTCGCCATCACAGTGTTCGAAACTTACATTTAAGGTGTTGCCTATTCGTTGGGTGGGATGACCATTGCGATAAACCCCATGGATCGAAGTAGAAATTGCCTGCCAAAGTTTTTCAGTAAGATCAAAAAGCCGTTCATTTTCCTTTTCAGCCTCTTTTGCAGCTAAGCGCGCAGCGGTTGCCATCCCAACGATGGCTGCTACATTTTCAGTCCCTGCACGGCGTTCATTTTCATGGAACCCGCCAAGTTGGGTAGGGTCGATTGCAATACCTGAACGAATATAAAGTAACGCTGCTCCCTTAGGGCCATAAAACTTGTGAGCAGTTAAAGAGAGCAAATCGATATTCCATGGATCAACATTCACATGTTCTTTGCCAAAGCTTTGGATGGCATCGCAATGGAAAATCACTTTCTTTTCTTTGCAAAGCGCGCCAATTTTTTGGATGGGTTGGAGTGTGCCAGTTTCGTTATTGGCTGACATAATCGAAACTAAAATGGTATCCGATCGAAAACTTTTCTCCAAAACTTTAAGATCGATCTGGCCGAAAGAATCTACTGGTAGGTAAGTGATCTCGAATCCTTCCAATTCCAAACGTTTACAAGGGTGGAGCACCGCATGATGTTCCGTGGCGCATGTGATGATATGTTTGCCTTTCTTTTGGAATGCATGGGCCGTGCCGAAGATCGCAAGGTTATTGGATTCCGTGCCGCCGGAGGTAAAAACAATTTCTTTAGATTTTGCTCCAATAAGATCGGCCAGTTCTTGGCGAGCTTGGTCAAGAGCAATGCGTGCGGTGCGACCAAAAGAATGTATACTGGAAGGATTGCCAAAATGTTCTTCCAAGTAAGGTTGCATTGCTTGGAGCGCCTCCGGATGCAAAGGTGTGGAGGCATTATAATCCAGATAAATAACGGAAGTCTTCAAATCTGGAAATCATGAGAAGGATCTTTGGAGGACCCCTTCTTTTTCGAAAGAATTTTCAGCTTAGCTTCTTCGTAAATCACTAACGAATGGGGCGGCACGGAGTGGGTTAGGAAAACATTAGCCGCAATCGTTGAACCTGCGCCAATGGTGGTATCGCCACCCATAATCGTAGCATTGGCGTAAATAGTTACATCATCTTCTACATTCGGATGACGTTTGCCACCTTTCATGATATGCCCTGCAGAATCTTTCGGGAAACTTTTAGCGATCAAGGAAACTCCTTGGTACATTTTTACATGGGAACCAATCACTGCGGTTTCGCCAACGACTACTCCGGTGCCATGATCAATAAAAAAGTGAGATCCGATTTGTGTGCCCGGATGGATATCAATCCCAGTTCGTGAATGCGCCCATTCGGTCATGATGCGAGGGATGAGCACTACATGGGCTTGATAAAGTAAATGGGCCATACGCTGAACGGCAATGGCTTCCAGGCTAGGATAAGCGAGGATGACCTCTTCTTTGCTAATGGCAGCAGGATCGCCTTCGTAGGCGGCTTCGACATCGAGGGCCAGCCGGCGTCGAATCTCGGGTAGTTTATCCAAAAATTCATCCGTAAGTTTTTTAGCTTCTGCGGGAAGATTGGCGGTAGGGCTAGCCTTCATGGAGGGTGGGGGCATATATTCGAGACTTTTTTGGATCTCTTGCCGTAATCGGTCTGAAATGGAAGTAAGCATTTGCGAAACAAAAAAACGCGCTTGGTCGGAGTGCATGGCAATCCGATCGTAAAAACCCGGGAATACGATCCGCAAAAGATCACGGATGATTTCCGCAATTGCCTCTCGCGAAGGCAAATTCACACCATCGAGGTGGTTAATGCCGCCTACCTTGCGGTACGATTCTAAAATACTCTCAACTAATTTTGCATCTGCCATAAGGCATTAGTATGCCGTAAGAAAAGAAAAGTTGAACCTAAAAATTAGCTGAACTAAAGAATTACCACTTTCGCGTGTACCCACCTAGACTTCTGCTTTTCTCCTCCTTTCTACCTTCGCCACCTGGAACTCACTACCAGTGGCGAAGGCCGTTAACTATCCAAAGCTTATTTATGGTTTTAGAGGATTAAATAGCTGACCCCATTGCCAAATCGATAGCCGTTTCTTTTGTTTTTCGTTGAGCATCTCACCAATCTTTTCATTTAATTTAGAAAGTCTGTAAGGTTTTGTAAGGAACTCTGCCTTTAAATTGTGTAATTTGTTCTCAAAATTTTCTTCACGCACATATCCAGTTGTAAAAAGTATTTTTGTATTAGGACTAAGCTCATGTAAGCGTTGGGCAAGGGCGATACCCGATATTCCAGGCATAACAATATCTGTAAAAAGCAAATCTATCGGTCGTGAACTTTGTTGGTATTTTTGAATAGCTTCCTCCCCATTGCAAGCGACAATGATATCGTATCCACAACTTGCAAGAAACTCTTTTGTCATTTCACGAAGGGCATCTTCGTCCTCCACTAAAAGAACGGTTTTACCTGTTTCCCGAGATAATTTTTTAGTATCCCCTTTTCCCTCTTCACTTTGGGAAGATTTTACAGACAGCTCCTCTATCAGTTGTGGAAAATAAATCCTAAAAATACATCCGGCATCCGGTTGATTTTGAATATCCATATATCCTCCATTTTGTTTAACCCAAATGCAGATATTCGAAAGCAATTTTATTTCGTTTTGGATTCCATTTTGTTGGCTGATAGTAAATGAGTCTCTAGAAGCCGGTTTAAAAATTTGTGCCCATTCTTTTGGTGTAAAGCAAGGTCCTGTATCCTTCAAAGAAAGCATTGCATAATTACCTGCAATAATATTCTCATCACTTTTTACGTATTCCGCATCAAGAATTACGCTTGCTGTTTCGAGAACAATAGGCCCGCCATTGGGCATTCTTGAGGCAGCAACAGATAGTAAATTCATAATGATCTGATCCAAAGAAAAAGTATCCACGTTGATTTTCAATGGGCTAATGGATGGGTTCAATGTTATTTCGATATTTCGAGGGACTGTTTGTTCCATTACCTTCTTCATTTCTTCGAGATATTGATTAATATCCAAAATTTGCGGTTGAAGTGGAAGAGTGCACGCAAGGCGAGTAAGTTGTTTAGTGTATTGTGTAACCCTTTGGATATTCGCAAAAATTTCTTCAACTTTAGGCCTAATGGGATGATCGAATGGCAATTGCCGTAATAGAATCTCGCTTTTACCAGAAACAATCACCATTCGATTATTAAGTTCGTGGGCCACTTCGCCTGCAAATTTTTCGATGATTTCCGTTCTTTGTCTTTTTCGGCTTTGTTCTTCGAGTGCACGCTCCTCCGTAATATCTGTAGTTGTTCCAGTTACACGAATAACTTTCCCTTCCTTATCCCAAATGGCCTTACCACGAGAACGGACCCACTTATAATCGCCGTTCTTTGTACGGAGACGATGGTCGACACTGCAATAAGGTGTTAGATGGTCACAATGCTTAAAAAAAGAGTCCCTTACGCACCCCATATCTTCTACAGGGATCAATTCCTTAAGAACTTCAATATTCTCTCTCAATTCTTCCGGCTGATTATAACCAAGCATTTTTTTCCAACCTAGGGAGACGTAAGCCTTCTTAGAAAGGAGGTCAATATCCCAAAAACCATCACTGGATGCTTCGACAGCCAATCTTAGGCGTTCTCCATCCTCTCGAAATTTTCTTCCTTCTTTTTTGTGCTTATCAAGTGCTATTTCAATGGTAGCGTTGAGTTCCCTTTCATTGAGTGGCTTAAGAAGATAGCCTAAATGATCCGTTGTTTTTACCTGTTGTAAGATTTCTTCGTCTGCGTATGCTGTAAGATAAATCACCGGTATATTAAAAAGGATTCTTATTTGTCTAGCGGCCTCTATTCCATCCATATCACCTTTTAACCGGATATCCATCAGCGCTAAATCCGGGCGCTTCTGCGCAGCCTTTTGGATAGCTTCTTCTCCAGAACTAGCAATGGCAGTAACATCATATCCAAACCTTTTAAGTCGACTTTCAATATCTTTGGCCACGATACTTTCGTCTTCGGCTATAAGAATGTTTGCATTTTTTATCATAAAGTTTTTTAAGTTAGATTTTTTTATTTAATTTTGGTGGTTGTTATTTGATGATGCAGATTGGAAATCTGCTTTGAGGTCAGTTGCCTGTGTTTCCGCAGGGGATACGTTTTCTTTGCTAAAAGAATCTTCTTCGTAAAATTGACCATCCCAACTACTACTCCATCCTAATTGCCACACCGTTTCAAAAAACTCCGTTGATGTTGTAGAAGGATGAGGGTCCATATAGGCGAATGGCGGAGAAACAGCAGGAGGACCGCCCTTTATATGATGCTCCCCCACCTTTCCTCTATGCTTCGCTGTCTTTTTTGAAAACTTCATAAAAAGAATTTTGGCCTCTTACTGCCCTTTTAATGGAAAGCTAAAAGAAAAAAGGAAGCTTTCAACCGATAGGCACCCCGTTTTTTGAATCCTCCAAATACCTAACCTACCTCGGGGAATAACCTATCCAAACGCTTTTCGAAAAAAGTCAGTCCCCTGTTATACAAACTTCGCCTAGGTAGTAGGGTTTTGGACCCATCCGACTGCATGCTGAACAAGTTCTGTCGCGTTTTTAAGTCTCATTTTCTCTTTAATATTCGCCCGATAAGATTCAATCGTTTTGATGCTCAAACAAAGTGTCTTAGCGATCTGACGAGTTCCTTGGCCTTGACCGATGAGTCGAAGAACTTCGAGCTCACGATCGCTAAGGCGTTCAATAGGGGAAAGGGTTGATTTTGATTTACCATCGACGATCGATTGCAGCATTTTTGCATTTATTTTTTTGCTGACGTAAATCTCTCCGTCTAAAACTTTTCGAATGGCTTTCAATACATTTTCGGCCACTTCTTGTTTCATAATATATCCTCGTGCGCCTGCGCGAAGGGCTCTTTCAGCATAAAGAGACTCATCATACATCGAAAGAACCAAAACAGCTAATTGAGGATACCTCACCCTTATATCTTTTACCAATTCAATACCGTTAGTATCTTTAAGTGAAACATCGATAATAGCTATATCAGGTTTTAGCGCCTCAATAATTTCAAGAGCTTGATGGACACCTTCGGCTTCTCCACAAACCTTTAAATCTATTTCTTGATTAATCAAGCGGCATAAACCCTCTCGTACAACAGGATGATCATCCACAATGAGAACCTTAACTTTTTTTCTCTTTGATGGATGACGAGTTATCCTTCGGCGGGTTGTGTTCATATAAAAATTTAAAGTAAGTTTTATTTGTTGGGGGAAACTTTCTTAAAAACCGCATTAGGAAATGAACAGATTACTACGACACCACCTTGAGAATCATCTCGAATGCTCAAAGAGGCTCCAATCGTTCGAGCACGACTTTCCATAATATGCAACCCCATACCTTGAGAGTTTTTAGCAGACTCTAAAAATTTAGCACCGTTGTTTTTAATGATTAATCTATTTTCACCATCAGCGTTTGTAAGATCGATTGAAATATGTTTTGCTTTCCCATGTTTAATTGCATTGTGAACAGCTTCTTGAGTAATTCGGTAAAGATGGGTGGCTACCACGATATCTTCCACTTGCATCGGCGAATCATTTTTAAATCGGCATGAAATATTGAATATCTTCTCTATTTTTTTAGCTAACTGTTCAAGTGCCGGCTTAAGCCCATGAACCTCCAGTTCTATCGGGTAAAGGCTATTCATGAGCTCTCGTGTATAGCTAATCCCTTGACTTACAAGTTTTCTGATTTTGGTTGCTTCGTTCGCTTCCGGCAGTTTTTTTTTGGATAATTTTTCCTCTAAAACTTTGCTCATTAGTTCAATTCCGGTAAGATGTTGACATAAATTATCGTGTAAATCTTGTCCGATCCGTCGTTGCTCCTGCTCGTTATTTTCGAGAATTTTTTTCTCGAGCGACCGATGTTTGTAAAGAGCCATCTCGATAGTAGCAAAAAGTTCTTTTTCTCCAAATGGTTTAAGTAAATAACCCGATGGTTCTGTATCCTTTGCCCGTTCTATGGTAGAATCATCAGCGTACGCGGTAAGATAAACCACAGGGATATCAGGGATATTAAGACGGGTACGTATCTCTTTTGCCGCTTCGATCCCATCAATTCTACCTTTTAGGCGGATATCCATTAAAATAAGATCTGGTGGAGATCCCATTGCTTTTCGGATAGCTTCTTCGCCAGAGTTTGCAATAGCTGTAATACGATATCCAAACGCTTCCAGACGGTTTGCTATATCTTTTGCAACGATATTTTCATCTTCAACGATAAGGATTTGTGCATTTTTTATCATGAGGCTCCCTTCTTTCCCTCCTGTGCCATTTTTGGATTAGCTAGCAAAAGTGAAGGTAGAGGAAAAGTAATTTCCACTCTAGTGCCATTCGTTCCTTCAACTTTTATAGTACCATCGATTTGTTCGGTTAAGGTCTTTATCAATTGTAATCCTAAAGTTTTTGAATAATGCATATTAAACTTTTTTGGCAAACCAATGCCATTATCATGAACCACAAGCATGGCCTCGTTATGATGTTGAGAAATAGAGATATCAATTTCTCCTTTTTTTCCACCGGGGAAAGCATATTTAAGGGCATTAGATACTAGCTCGTTGATAATCAACCCGCAAGGAACAGCTGTATCTATGCCAAGGGCCATACCATTGGCGGCAACCTTCAAATGGATCTGCTCGGTATCTGTTCCGTAAAAATGGAATAAGTTAGTTGCCAGTCGTTGGATATATTTATCGAAATGAAGGGAGGCGACACTTTTTGATTGATGCAATTGTTCGTAGATAAGCGCTATCGACCCGATTCGATTTTGGCTTTCTTTAAAAAGTTCTAATGCTTGTTTATCTTTAACAGCAATGGATTGGAGATGAAGTAAACTTGAAACCACTTGGAGATTATTTTTTACACGATGCTGGATTTCTTTAAGAAGAACTTCTTTTTCTTGAAGAAAGATTTTGAGCTTCTCTTCTGTTTGTTTTCTTTCCCTAACTTCTTTCTCCAATAATTCAATGGTATTCTTTAATTCTTTTGTTCGTTCTTCAACTTTCCTTTCTGATTCTAGGTGTGCTGTTCTTAAAGCGTTTTCCATGGTTTTGCGCGCGCCAATATCTTGCCCTGTACCTACGATGTGAACCGCCTTACCGTTTTCATCTAAAATTACCTCCCCTTGGCTATGAAGGGCGCGCACCATGCCTCCCGGACAAACAATATGATGATCAAATTCAAAAGAGGCATGACTTTTGCAAGAAGCCCTGATTGTTTGGTCGAACATTTCCTGATCTTCCGGATGAATATAATTTAAATTTTTTTCGTAAGTCATTTCGGTTTCATTAGGTTCCAGCCCATAGATACGGTATAATTCGTCTGACCAAGTCATTTTGTTTGATTGGATATCCCACTCCCAATTCCCAATATGTGCAAGCTCCTGGGCTCGTGCTAGGCGCGCTTGGCTTTGTTTAATTTCCTCTTCAGCCTTTCTACGGGGTGTTGTATCTCGAATAATACCACAAAAAAACATTTTCTCATTTGAAATCCAACCAGAAAGGGATATTTCTATAGGAAATTCCCCACCGTTTTTCTTCAGCCCATAGAGCTCAACCGTTTTACCCATAATAGTACCCTTACCTGTGCTGATAAAATTTTGTAATCCCATTTGATGAGGTCTTTGGTAGCGTGTAGGCATAATCTGGATTAAGGGCTGGCCTAATATTTCTTTTTCTTGATAACCAAACATAATTTCTGCGCCTCTATTCCAAGAAATGATATTCCCATTGCTATCTGCTGAAATAATAGCATCTTGGGTTGAATTGGTAATCGAGCGAAGACGTGTTTCCGATTCCTTCAAAGCTTCTTCCGCATGCCGGCGTAGTGTAATATCTCGAGAGATGCTAGAGACACCTACCACATCGCCATTTCTATCTCTAATGGGAGAAACTGTTAATGAAACTTGAATTTGATCTCCACTTTTCTTAATACGAACCGTTTCGTAGCGATGAAGCCATTGACCTCTTTTAATTTGTTCCAATAGGCTTGTGAGTTCTTCTTGGTGTTTTAGTGGCAGAAGAACCCCAACGAACTTTCCTATCATCTCACCGTCGGTATATCCATACATCTTTTCCGCACCTTTATTCCAACTGGTAACGATCCCATCCAAAGTCATAGAAACAATGGAATCATCCGATGATTCTACAATTGCGGCTAATTGAAATTGGTCTCTGTCGGCCTGTTTGTGTTCAGCAATCTCTTCGCGCAAAAGCTGATTTGTATTGGCTAATTCTTTTGTACGGTCCTTTACTTTTAATTCTAGTTCGCCATGAACCTTTTGTAAGACTTCTTGAGTCTCTTCACGCTCTAGCACTACCATGCTTAAGCACAAACTGGTTGCTGTAATCACACTAATAAAAGATTGAAGCAACAAGAGGGAGCTGTTGATGGCTTCTTGAGCAAAGGGACCATAACCGTGGATTGTTCCCCATACGGCGACCAACGAAATCACAACCATCATGCTTGTGACTTCGCGCTGACTAAAACGGAATGCAACCCATGTTAGCAGAGGAAGGAGAGCGAATGTTAACGGATAATGTTCTTCTACCAGCAGCCATCCTCCGAAAATAGCCTGACTGGCCAGGAAGATCAAAATAAGAAGTAACGTTATTTCAATATACCACGTTAGTTTCTTTTGGGTTTTCAAAAAATTTTTCCATGATAACACAAGAGGCGTTATAACGAGAATGCCAGTTACATCACCAAGCCACCATGTGATGCAGGTTGTTTTATAGAGAGCCCAGGAAATAATTCCTGATAAGCAAATGATACTTGGCCCTATGCTTGCGCTAACAATACACATCAGTAAAACAGTTATAAAAAATCGCAAGAGGTCTTTAACTTTTCCAAGCGGGCTATTTCCTTTTGTCAAAAAATCCAATAGGAAACGTCCTGTAATTGCTTCCAGGGTATTTCCAATTCCTATTACAAAAGAGGTGTAAATAATTACCCAAGGATTTATCAATGGATGGTTTTGGATAAAGACCGCAACATTAGCAAGAAATGCCCCGAGGAAGATGCCGGGGAAAATACGATACCCAAGAAGCAAGATGGCTACAAAAGCAATCCCCGAAGGAGGCCATACTGGCGAAGCATTTGTTTTTTCGAAAGCTAAAAGCAATCCCGCTCTTGCTGCTCCGTAATAGAGGAGAGCTACCACCAGAATTTCTGTGATCCACTGAACAAAGTAAAGGCGGCTTTGTGATTTCATGGCGCACCTTGCGGTGTAGAAGAATGATTTCTGGTATGTCCTCTAGCCAATCTACATCAGAAAACTAAAAAAGGCTTTCACTTTAAAAGATAGGATAGACCTATTTTAGGCATCAGGTGAAATTCGATTTAACGTATCAGGGAATCTACTAGTTAGATACCAAATGCCCATTAGCCTTGTTGTTTAGAAAATTTTTCTGGCATGAACATGAATGCGCGTTTGACTGGTAAAGCAGCAACAGATTTCTTGGTGAGCATGATTCACCGCCATGAAAAAGGAATTCCTTCTATCCCACAGCGGCTCCTTGTCGAAGGTACATGGATCCCAGGCAAAACTGTTCGACGTGTGAACATCCCTTGAGGTTTCCTCAAAAAGATTGAGTGCATCATGATAGCGACCAAGCCTTGCTTTTTAAGGACGGATTAGGACAATCTGTAAGCTTTAGCCATGAAATCCATTTCCGAACAATTAGATCTCTTACTTCGAGGCACGGCACAAGTGATTTCGAAGGAAGAACTTC
>CAZNSF010000362.1:0-4535 GCA_964575565.1 uncultured Verrucomicrobiota bacterium
ATCTCATTTTCTAATGAAAAATTTGGGTTTATATAACGACTTATCAACTGGTTAGAGCAACTCTCCAGAGCCATAGAGAAAATAATGAGTTGTTGTGCGTACCGAAACTTTCCAACCAAGATCTTTTAGCTTGGCTGTCAACACGCTGGGCTTATAGAAGACTTTGACGATGCAAAATTCTCGTCCGTCACTTAGCTTGCGGCGAGACATGGCCTCTCCTACTTTAACAATTTGATGGTCTGTTGTCCCAGAAGTTTCACTCCGGAGTGAATCCACAAAGAATATTCGACTTTTTGGATTTAAACATGATCGAACAATATCCCAAAATATTTCGAACTTTTCTGGTGGAACATGAGAAAGCCAGAATCCAAAGAATACTACATCATAGCGACCTTTAGGTTTCCAGTTAAAGACATCGGCTTGGATATATTCAACCTTTGATCCCTGAACTCGCTGGCGATTGATAGCTAACATTTCTGGCGAAGCATCTACAGCCGTTAGATGATCTGTGTATTTGGCTAAATAAGCTGTCCACCAGCCGGTGCCGCATGCAAGCTCTAGAATTTTACCGGTTGGTTTAAAGCGATCGAGAGATTGCTGTACTTCTTCCACTTCCTTAAACCATTTTGCATTCCATTCTGATCCATGATCATATCGCCCTTTGCGAAGGAACCAATCCTCATATTCGGCGGCTCGTGCCCGATAATAGGCGATTTGTTCTTGGAGGATTTTATTCATGCGCTTTAAACGTTGTTGCGCAAAGTTACCAAGATCGCAAAGAAAAAGTTAGTCGTTTGTGCTGCTTGAAAAGGTTTAGTTGTTCACCTACCTTCTTTTTGTGAGCGATCTAACCTTAATTTATGATGGCGAATGTGGATTTTGTAGAAAATGGGTAGATCAGATACGAAAATATGATGCTGCTCAAAAAATTAAGTTCCTACCTTGTCAATCGGAAGAGCGCAAGCAACATTTCCCACAAATCCTGGAAGAAAACTGTCTTAAGGCTATGCATGTGGTTTTACCGGATGGACAGATTTTTTCTGGAGCAGATGCCGCTCCGCATGTTTTAGCAGTTTTACCGCGTTGGCAGCGTTGCGCCAGCCTTTTCAAAATTCCTGGTGTGCTTTTGATAGCTCGGCCTGTTTATCGTTTAATCGCTCGTAATCGTCATCGATTGGCATGTGATTTGCCGTCGAAGGGTTTATAAACTAAGTGTTAATTTATAATAGCTTCCATCACTTAAATTTGAGATAGGTACAAGAGGTTCATAAAATTTAAAAGGAGATAAGTATCATGAAAAGAATTGGATGCTGGATTGCATTAAGCCTCATCGGCTTGTTGTTTATTATCGTTATTGGAATCGGTCTTTGGACAATGGATTCGTATAATCAACTGGTCAGATTAGATCAGGAAGTCAAAGCCATGTGGTCACAAGTCGAAAACCAGTATCAACGGCGGCTTGATTTGCTGCCCAATATGGTGGAAGTCGTCAAACGCTATGTACAACACGAGCAAAAGGTCTTTAAAGATATTGCTGATGCTCGATCTCACTATACTGGTGCGCCTGCCGCTTCTGCTGAAAAAATTAAAGCAGCCGGTGAACTTAATAGCGCTTTTGCCCGTTTGCTTGCTATTGCCGAAAATTACCCGAATCTAAAAGCTAATGGAGAATTTATCCGATTGATGGATCAATGGGAAGGAACCGAGAATCGTATTGCTGTGGAACGGATGCGATTTAATGACACTGTAAAGCAATACAATGTTGTAGCGATGAGTGTAACAGGCAGGCTTTGGGTTATGCTCTTTGGATTCGAGCAATCAAAGCCTTACTTCGAAGCTATCAAAGGCGCTGAAAAAGCTCCTTCAGCTAAAGAAGCTTTTGATCAGTGAAAAAACGCTATACTTTACCGCTAGCCCTATTTTTAAGTTTTGGGCTTTGTGGATATGCGGCGCCGGAGTATCCATCTCCCCACGGATATATTAATGATTTTGCTGGAGCACTTGATCCAGCCACAATCGCAAAGCTCGAAGCTTTAATAAAAGACTTAGAAGCTAAAACTTCTACCGAACTTGCAGTCGTTACGGTAAAAACGGTTTCTCCTCTTCCATTAAAAACCTATGCTGTAGAACTTTTCAAACGATGGGGGATCGGGAAAAAGGGAAAGAATAATGGAGTGCTTTTCATTGTTGCTACCCAGGATCGCCGAGTTGAAATTGAAGTCGGCTACGGGCTGGAAGGAGTGCTTACCGATGGTAAATGCGGCGAAATTTTGGATCGTCATGTCGTTCCGCATTTTAAACAAAGTCATTGGTCGAAAGGTATCCTTGAGGGTGCTCAAGCTATTGCGGCTACTATTTCTAACGATCAACGGGCGCCAACGGCCTCTCGTTCTTCAAGGGAAAAAAATACTTTTCCTTCTCAAGAAGTTTTGCCAGTTAGTTGGTTTGCCAACATCGTGGGTCTTATTATGGCCTTTGGGTTATTAGGGCATATTAGTGTCATCAGCGTAATTATTATCATTGTTGTAGCGGTCCTGTTTTTTTCAAAACCGCCATGTCCACAATGTCATCGGCGAAAGTTTGTAAAACGAAAAAGGTCAACGATTTTGGCAAACGCAACCTATTCTCATTCTGGAATGAAAGAAGTTATTTATTTTTGCCGAGCTTGTAATGATCAATGGACTCGGAGAGAAACTATTCCTCAACTTGTCAGAAGCAGTTCTTCAAATGGATCTTCTTGGAGTAGCGGCGGTGGTGGTGGATCTAGTTTTGGCGGGGGATGCTCTGGGGGAGGGGGCGCCGGCAGAAGCTTTTAATTTTTTTATGCAATGTCCACAATGCCAAACAGAAATTTCTGATCGAGATCCGAAATGTAAAAATTGCGGTTTTGATGTTCTAGCAATGGATAAAGTGCTTTCCGCCTGTCCAACGCTTCAAGGCCATGTCAATGATTTCGCCAATGTTTTAAGTGCTCATGAAATAGAAAAACTTAAAACTTTACTTGAAGGATATAAGCAGCAGAGCGGTCACGATGTGGTTGTAGTAACTGTAAAAACAACCAAGCCTCTTACGCCAGCGCAGTATGTTTTCTGGCTCTATAATGAATGGGGTGTAGGAGGAAAATCTCATCAAGGAGTGATGATTCTCTTAGCGCTTGAAGAACGCCGGGTAGAGACAGAAGTTGGTTTTGGTTTGGAACATATCATTACCGACGACAAATCAGGCAAAATTTTAGATCAATCGACAGTTGGCTATTTAAAGAGTGAAAAATATGATGAAGGACTTTGTGCTGGTACCAAGGCTATCATCGAAGCCTTAGAAAAATCTACTGGAAATATGTCCTAAGTAGAGGTATTTTAGAAGGAGTTGTTGCGGTTTTGGAGTTTGCCAAAGAAAAGTATGCTAAAATTCTTTCGGTTTTTAAGTTTACGCGCTCGTTTGTTTCTTTTGGTACTCATTTGCGTTGTTCCTTTTCTAGTGATGATCCTTTACTCGACGAATCAGGATCTCATTGATGAAAGTCAAAAGGTAAAGGAAAATTTACTCGATCTAACACATTTAGCAGCCGCCAATCAACAGTACGTTGTCGAGGATGCGCAGCAGTTGCTTATCGCCTTGGCACAATTACCTGCTGTGCACGATCGCGATGCTGAAGCATGCAATGAACATTTTGCTAATTTGTTGAATGAATATCCACTTTACCGCACTCTTTATCATAACCTTCGCGCAACCGATCCAGATGGAAATATGTTTGCGAGCGCAATTCCAATCGAACATACGGTTAATGTAAAGGATCGTGAATGGTTCCGTGATGTTTTACGGACACGCGGCTTTATTGTTAGTAATTATACCATTGGCTCCATTACAGGAAAACCGACATTGGTTTGCGGTTATCCTATTTTTAACAAGAGTGGTGAAATTCAAGCTGTAGTTTCTGTGTCATTAAATTTTGAGACGTTTCACAAGCTTATTTCTAAAATGGACCTCCCATCGGGAGCTGTATTCGCTGTCTATGATCGAAATGGCACAATTCTTACAAGAAAACCTGATCCTGAAAAATGGGTTGGCAAAACTTTATCGCATGCTCCTATTGTAGCAGCTATTTTAAATCGCAAAGATGGTGTTGAGGAAATCGTTGGAGTAGACCACATCAAACGGTTATATGCATTCACACCTGTTGGGGGTAAGGAAGGCGTTTGGTTTTTGAGTATTGGCATCCCTGAAGACATTGCTTTTGCTCGTGTCTATGCTAATCTTCGAGAGAGTCTGATTTGGCTTGGGTGTATTAGTATATTGGCTTTAGCACTCGCTTGGTATATTGGGGGGGAGTTTGTTGTACGACCCGTCGACACGCTGGTAGAAGCCTCAAAAAGGTTAAGAGGCGGTGATTTTAGTAGCCGAAGTAGTCTGTCTTATAAAGAAGGCGAACTTGGTGAACTTGCTAAAACCTTTGATGAAATGGCTGATTCATTGGAACAAAAAATTAGAGAAATCAAACGGGCCTCCGTAAAAATACAAGAACAGGCAACCTTCAT
>CAZNSF010000363.1:0-4456 GCA_964575565.1 uncultured Verrucomicrobiota bacterium
ATAATAATCATTAATCCAATAGCCATCGGCATAGTCCAAATAGCAGGTTGCTCACAAAGAATGCGTAAGAGCGGATACTCTTTCCAGAATTCAGCTAGAGGCAGCCATTTTAAATCACTAAAGCTGGTTAATGAGATGCCAACTAGAGCTAATAATCCGCCAGTAAGCATTCCCGTAGCCGCGCCTTTTGTTGTCATGCCACGCCACCAAGTACTCAAGAATAATAACGGAAAATAACTCGCTGCCGCGATGGCAAACGCCTGGCCTACCATGAAGTTAATATCGAATGGTTCAACTTGCATGCCTAATACAATCGCAATAGCACCAATGAATACGGCTGAGATTTTAAATGCCTTCAACCGTTGCTGCGGAGTGGAATCTGGTCGAAGGATTCGGCCATACACATCATGCGCTAACGCGCCAGTCATTGAAACTAACAATCCACTAAAGGTACTCATAAATGCAGCGAACGCCCCCGCACAAGTAATACCGCTTAAAACTGAACCCCACACTGGCAATCGCTCATTTAAAACACGCGGTAATTCTAACACCACTTTATCTGTACCCTTAGCTCCTGCAGCAGCATAAAGGTCTGGCTGTAAACTGCGCCCAAGCACACCAAACACCGGTGGAAATAAATAAAATACACCGATTAAAATCATTACCCACATGGTGGTGCGTTTGGCCGCTGCACCATCAGGGTTAGTATAAAACCGTACCAAAATATGTGGCAGTCCAGCCGTACCACAAACCAATGCAATGATGAGCGAATAGGTGTAGAGCAGAGAATAAGGCTGTTGTTCTTTCTCCGATAATCCTGCCACAGCGGCTGCTTTCGTTGTCAGCGGGCCAAATGGCGAAATCCAGCGCTCATCGGCAGGCGCTTTCTCCGGTAGTGATTTGCGCACAACAGATTCCTCTTGATAAACTGGTAAGTTATTGTCGATACCATTCTGATTTGCTCCCAAATGTTCGTTGTAAAATCCATACACCGACATCAACACAAAGATCGGCACAGCAATAGCAAACATCTTTGCCCAATATTGAAAGGCCTGTACGAGCGTGATACCTTTCATGCCACCGAGCGCTACGTTTAGGGTAATGACCACGCCCACTAACACTACCCCGCCCCAATACGGCATACCTGGGAAAATGTAGGCCAGTGTTGTGCCTGCGCCTTTCATCTGCGGCATCGTATAAAAAAAACCGATGAAAAGCACAAATGACACCGCAATCTTGCGAAATAGCGGTGAATCGTATCTTCCCTCCGCAAAATCTGGAATTGTATATGCTCCAAACCTTCGCAACGGTCCTGCGATAAACAAGAGCAAAAACAAATATCCACATGCGTAGCAGACCGGGTACCACAGTGCATCGTAACCAAACTTCATTACCATGCCCGCTACCCCCATAAATGAAGCAGCCGAGAGGTATTCACCTGAAATTGCTGATGCGTTCCAGCCCACCGAAACCGAACGACCTGCTACAAAAAAATCGTGTGCTGTCTTTGATTTTCGCATGGACCAAAACCCCATGGCAATGGTTGCCACTACCGTTAACAACGAAAATGCTAAAACCCATGGATCGATAGTCATGGACTATCTTTCTTTACTACTTGAGTTTGCTGACCCTTTGACTTCATGGACTTCGGCTTGTTCCAACTTTAGTGAACGTTGAATAAACACATAGGAAATTACCCACACAAGAGGAAACATCAACACCCCCAAAATAAACCAACTCCATGTAAAACCAAAGATACGACGCGCCATGAGCTCAGGGAAAAAATAATTAGCTAATGGCAAACCAAGTAACACAACCAGAAATATCACTGCGCAGGCAACCGATAAACGTAATTGCCGGCGCATAAGTCGCCGTAAAAATTCTTCGCTATGGATATCAAGAGGCATATAATAGAAATCCAACAGCCTTACAGATATGATCCGTTATAATGTGCCTTCACTTAGCAATCTCTTTACTGCAAAACAACATTAAACCCAAATTTTGTTCATTTTGCAAAAAAACTATCATAATCTAGGATAAAGAGGATGTATTTATGGAATTTAATTTTAAAAAATTGATCTACGCTATCATTGCAGTGATCATGTGCCTTTTCGTATGGCAGATAGCCAAAAAAGCGAATGAGAGGACAGAACGTGCGATTCGTGAAATAGAAGAGGGCACTACATTAAATAGCTCTGATCTCAAGGGAGCTATGCAAAAAATGGAAGAAAATATTCGAGTAGCCCAAAGCGCTATCCAGAAAGGCGATTACGAATCTGCTGCGCTAAAAATGTATCACTTCTATCCCGGCTTTGAATCGATCCTTAATGCCCATGGCTTTAAAGAAGTCGAGACCGGCCTTACTCTTCGAGCTTGGTTTGATACCAAGAAAGAGACTTTTATTTCTTATATCCGCGACCAATATCCAGCAATGCTGGATAAGCTTAAGATAGGCGACTTATCCTCACGCGAGTTTAATCATTTCCTAAACCACATGCCGTTTCCATTCATCAATGATATCCAAAGAAAATATAATACTGATAAGACAGATATAATAGGAGCTCGTACAGAAAATGCTCCGGGATGGTTTATGGTATCCGTGATATGCAATACCGGAAGCGGTGCAAATTATGAACGGATTGTCTGTGAAGCATTACGCAAAAAATGGAGTGATTTGCCTGGATTAAAACTTGTTTTGGATATTCCGATGAATACAGAGGAAAGACAAGCAGCAGTCAAAGTCATCGATGTCCAGATTGAAGAGCAATATGGTGAATACGTGTTTGAAGGTAAACAGGCGTATCGCGGAGGCGAACGTGTGCCAGAAAAAGTTACCGTTACTTTTCGCAACGATACAAGACGCCAGGATTCACCTGTCACCACGTGGGATGCCCTTTCGCCTATTACGACGACCTATCAAGCGCCAGAAAAGTTGAAGTTCAAATTTAAAAATGAACGGCAAATGGCGGACTTTAGCGATATCGTGGCTAGTCAACGAAAGGCTTTAGAGACGAGTTTAGTCTCTGCAGTAGAATCTATTCCGCGCCTGGAATTACGTTAAAATAGATCTCAAATTATTTAACACTGCCGTTTACTTTCGTCTGGAGCTTGCGGATCATAACCTTCCGATAACGCACAATGATTTCGTTCTGATCATAAAATCCTCCGAAGCCTGCCAACGAATCCTCTCTATTTGGGAGCACATCTTCTGGCGCTAGTTCATCTTTGATAATTTCTTCGCCATTCAATTTTGCCGTGAGTTTTCCTTGCAAGCAACGGATATAAAACTCGTTTTGATTTTTAAAGTGGATTTGCGTAGCTTTGTTTGCCGGTCCGCGAAAGTGTTTGGAAAAATAGCTCACTTCCCCTTCCCATCCGGTACGCTTTACGCGAAAAGACATCCATTGGGTATCCTTATATTTTGGATAACCAAAAATTACTCCGGCCTGGAACATATCATTCGAGCTCGAGACAAATTCTAATTCGCCAGACATTTCAAAATTTACTCCTACGCGCGCCAGTGATTTAATCATCATCCCATTAACTCCAGCGACTACTTCCAGTGTGCCATCGGACAGCATTTTCCACTTGCCGATTTCTGCTTGCCAACCCTGAAAATCGGTCGGCGGCAAAAAGGGAACCCATTCATCACGTGCAAGATGTTTTTCTATATCAAGAAGAGCAAGTCGTTGTTGAATGAATTTCATGGATTGGCTATCTCCTTGGTTTTGACTGGCGGCCTTTTGAAAATGTGCAATTGCCTCATCTATCTTAAATGCTTCATAAGCCGCCTCGCCTTTTTCAACTTCATCTTTTTCAGCACTTGTAAGCGCACAAACTTTTTCGACCATCATTGGAAAATCATCCGTCCAATCTAATTCTGCTATCGGATGTAGTTTGTAGTTAATGGCTTCTAACTCTCGTCGTGCCTCCTTAAATTTTCTAGCCTTGTAGGCAATAATCGCAAAATCCGAATGATAATATGCGCTGTCTTTTATTGCCGAGGGTTCCGCTAAGTAACCCTGGCATACTTGGGTTAAATTTTTGTAAATTTTCTCGTCGTGAAAAATTTCATTCTGATCATCAAGCTCTAATAAAATATCCCGAACACTTATCATATACTGGTAAGGCACTGATGTATCAAAGCGTCGTGTTGCAAGGCATTGTTCACCAAAACCAAGCATCTCAGAATAGCTTCCATACCAACGAGGGCGTAACCCCCAAAGCATAGCGCTATAAGCTGGCTGATAATCAAAACAAGCGCTCGCAGCTTGGTTAAACCAAAACCGCATCTGCGAAAGAGCGTTTGGACCGCCTAATCCCATGCTCACTCGAATCATTGCCGTAGGCGCTTCCGGTGAATCCGGCTTCAGTTTCCATGCCTGCAAAAGTTCTTTTTTGGCTTTCTCAAGGTTTTCCTGAAAGACGCGCTCCCCTTCTTCCGTTACAGTACTGG
>CAZNSF010000364.1:0-4889 GCA_964575565.1 uncultured Verrucomicrobiota bacterium
TATTGTTTCTATTCAATCGACTTACAGTACAGGTCTCGCCAAGCCGTTAAATGATTTTCGTGACCGGAATTTGGTAAATTTTAATCCAAATGATATTGCTAGCATTGAACTTAAGCGGCGGCAGTCGACTCTTTTAATTGAACGCCAAGCCGATGGGTGGAAAATCATGCAGCCAGAGCAAGCTGCAGATAAAGACCTTGTAGAAAAGTTTCTTTCGCAATTTAACTCGATGCAAATTAAAGAATTTTCAACTGATGTGCTTACCGATCTTGATAAGTTTGGTTTGAAGACACCTCTCTCGAACATCGTTTTTCGCGGCAAAAACACAGGGAACTTAAATCCTGGAACAACCAATGCGGCACCGTCAGTGGTTTATTTGGATCTTGCTTTAGGCAAAGAGGATGCTGCCAAAAAACTTTCTTATGTAAAATTAGCAAATGAACCTGCAGTTTATGCTTTAGAGCCGTCCGATATAGCTGAATTACCTAAAGATGCCAATGACTTACGATCGCGAACCCTTTTTGAAGTTAAAAAGGGATCGTTGAAGTCGTCTACACAGAGGAAAGGCAAAGGATTAAAAACTTCGATTACCCTGGATTATAGCTCCGATGGAAAATGGAAAATTGCTGAAGGCGCAGAAGGCGTTTTAAATGAAGCAGCTTGGCAGCAATTTCAAAATCAGCTTGAGAATTTTAAGGTCGAAAAAGTCATTGGAATAGCTCTCAATCCGACGATCAAACAGTATGGTCTAGAGACGCCTTTAATTGCATGGACTATAAAATACGAGGCTAATGGGAAACCGAACACGCAAGAGGTCTTAGTAGGGCGCGAAACTGCTCAGAAAAAATACTATATCCTTTTGAAAAGTGAAAATCTCGTGTGCGAAATAACTAAGGAAATGCACCAAATTATTTCCAGTGAATGGCTGAAGCTAGAAGCATCAAAGTAGGTCTTTGTTCTTCTCTCTGTTCTGTGAACTCTGTGTGATATTTATTTATTCGCCTTCTTCAGAGAGGTTTTGCTGCCATATTAACCTTCGCGGAATTGCAAATCATAAAGCCTGCGGTATAGTTTTCCACTGCTTAAAAGCTCTTCGTGTCGGCCCTGCTCAATCATTCGGCCATGCTCTAATACGACAATCTGGTCGGCGTGTTGTATGGTTGAGAGGCGGTGCGCAATGGCAATAACCGTTCGTCCACGGATTAATTCATCAAGGGCTTGTTGGACCATGCGTTCGGATTCTGTATCCAGCGCTGAAGTGGCTTCATCTAAAAGAAGAATAGATGGGTTTTTGAGAATAGCACGCGCAATTGCTAGTCGCTGTTTTTGGCCTCCAGAAAGCTTTACGCCTTTATCGCCAACAACCGTATCGTAACCATGCGGTTGATGTAGAATAAAATCATGAGCATAAGCGCGTTTAGCAGCCTCAAACATTTGATCTTGGGTGGTATCCATGGATCCGTAACGGATATTATTACCAATAGTATCATTAAATAAAATGGCATCTTGGGTTACCAAGGCCATTTGTTGACGTAAGGAACGCAGTGTGACCTCACGTAAATCGGTATTATCAATTAGAATACGCCCTGTGGTGGGATCATAAAAACGCGGCAAAAGGTTAAGAAGAGTTGTTTTGCCGGCACCGCTTGGGCCGACAAGGGCAATCGTTTTCCCATGGGGGATAGTCAATGAAACATTTTGCAATACCCATTTCGAATCATATCGAAAAGAAATATTATCGAATTGGATTTGATCGCGGATAGGGAGTAATTCTTTTGCGGTAGAAGACTCTATTACGGTCGACTTAGCATCTAAAATAACAAGGATACGATCCGTCGAAGCCAAGCTTTTTTGGATGGTTGTATGTAATTTGCTTAAGTTTTTGATGGGATCGTAAAGAAAAAAGATGCCAATCAAAAGCCCCCAAAGTTTTCCGGTTGGCATATGTTGTTGGGAGGCATAATAAAGAGCAGCGCTGACCCCTATGGCCGCTACAATCTCTATAAGTGGACTTAAGATGTTAATCGAACGAACCATTCGCATTTGGTAGGAAAATTGCCGATAGCATGTTTCCCAAAATTTTTGTTGTTCGTATTCCTCCATATGGAATGCTTTCACCACACGTACACCGGTGATATTTTCATGAAGATGGGAAACAATTTCACCCTGATTTTCCTGTGAAAGTTTGCTGGTCCTTCGTACTTTACGCCCATAAATGGCAATTGGCAGAACACATAGCGGAGCAAGCACCACTGCGGTTAAAGAAAACTTCCAGTCTTCATGGAGAAGTCCACAAGCTAGGATAATAATCGTAAAAGGGTGTTTAATCGCGTCCGAGATGACAGTAGTAATCGCAGATTGGGCCTGCTGGCAATCATTGGTAATTCGCGAAATAAGGTCACCCACATTTGCTTTATTAAAAAAATCTAAAGAAAGATTTTGGATGTGAACAAATACTTTTTGGCGAATATCCGTAATTACACGTACCCCAACCCAACTTAAAAGATATTTACTCATGTAATCACTAAAAGCGCGAATAATCATAATAAAGGGTACTAGAAGTACTACCGCGGCTGCTTTCAATGGCCCGGAGTTTTCGCCTGCAAATATTTTAATCCATAGCTGAATAAAATCTTGGGTAATTTTAGCGCCGAATTGATTTAAAGAAGAACCAATTGCAAAAGGCGATGTAAGAGTGCTTTGGTGTGGCACTAGGCTGTTAGGCTCTGGGAAGATTGTACTCCAGATGGTAGGAATCCCTTGCATGAGGACATAAGCTGTAAGCGCGTTGAGGATAGCAAATAAAAGAGCGCCTACAAAACGCAAGTAATAAGGCTTTAAAAACTCGAGCATCCTTAGCCAGTTTTTAAAATTACTTGAAGAAGCTGAATTACTCGAAATCATGGGATATGGGTTTAAAGATTGAAATTCTGCCATCAAATCCGCAATAAGAGAAGATGACAATTTCAAAAATTTCACTTTTGAAACGTCTTTGGCAAGCCTGGCTGCGATTCGGCCACTGGTTGGGTAATATCATGAGCTGGGTTTGGATGCCCATTTTCTATTTTGTCATTGCAATGCCCATTGCTTTGGGAATGAAAATATTCTCTGATCCCTTGCATCTCCGGATGGGACAACGAAAGAATTATTGGTTGCCAAAGAAATTGCCAAAACTAGATATGGAATGGGCTAAAAATCAGGGGAGCGTATCATCAGTTAAAAGTGAGAAATAAAAAGTTCAAAATAATGGATAACAGGTTTCTATTCTAATTTTTAATTTTTCACTGCTTCGAAATGAATATTCTTGGCCTTTCTGCCTTTTATCATGATTCAGCTGCTGCACTGATTAAAGATGGGCTTTTAGTGGCAGCTGCAGAAGAAGAACGTTTTTCGCGCAAAAAACACGACCATGATTTTCCATCACTGGCAGTCGAGTTCTGTTTACGTCAGGGAGGAATTAATATTCAAGATGTTGATTATGTTGTCTTTTACGAAAAACCATTTACAAAGTTCGAACGCATCTTTCAGACTTCGCTAGCGACTTTTCCTCGAGGGGTTACGGTTTTTCGGGCTGCGATGCAGACATGGCTTCTCGATAAACTTTGGATTAAAGCTATCATCCGAGAAAAACTAGATATTTCATCCGAACGCATTACTTTTTGTGACCACCATCTCTCCCATGCCGCCAGTTCTTTCTATTGCTCACCGTTCGAAAAAGCTGCCATTTTAACAATTGATGGGGTGGGGGAATGGACAACAACTGCTAAGGGTGTTGCGGACGGCAAAGAAATTCACTTGCAAAATGAGATACGTTTTCCTCACTCACTGGGACTTCTCTATAGTGCCTTTACAGCTTTTCTTGGATTTGAGGTCAATGAAGGTGAATACAAAGTGATGGGGATGGCACCCTATGGTGAACCCAAATATCTAGATAAAGTTTGGCAACTCATGGATTTAGCTGATGACGGCTCTTTTCATCTAAAAATGGAATATTTTAAATACCCGTACTCACTAAAAAATACTTACAACAGAAACTTTATAAAGCTTTTTGGATCACCCAGAAAACCGGAGACATATTTTTTTACAAAAAATACAGGCTTCCCTTCCTATTTTGGCGAGAAACCATCGAATTACACTGAACTCGAACGCGAAAATCAGCATTATGCAGATATCGCAGCAAGTATCCAAAAAGCTACGGAAGAAATTATTCTTCGCTTGGTTAAGAGTTTATATAAAGAAACTGGCCTTACCGATCTTTGTATGGCCGGTGGTGTAGCCTTAAATAGTGTGGCCAATGGCCGCATTTTGCGCGAAACACCTTTTAAACGGCTTTTTATTCAGCCTGCGGCAGGTGATGGTGGTGGGGCTATTGGTGCTGCTTTTCATCTTTTCCATCAAGTTCTTGGACATGAGCGTAAATTTAGGATGAATCACGCCTATTGGGGTAGTGCTTATGGAAATGGAGAGATTAGTAGTTTCCTCCATCAACAAAATATTCCGCATGAACATATTTCGAATGAAGAAGAGTTGATTGCTCGCACCGTAGAAGCTCTTACTACTAAGAAGGTCGTAGGTTGGCATCAAGGGCGGTTTGAGTTTGGTCCTCGCGCATTAGGCGCGCGAAGTATTATTGCTGATCCGCGCACTGCGGAAATGAAAGATATTGTGAATACGAAAATTAAATTTCGTGAGCCTTATCGCCCTTTTGCGCCTTCGATTTTAGCAGAAAAAGCCGAGGAATATTTTGATATGCCGGGAGTTTCGGAACAAGACGCTGCGAAATTTATGTTGTTAGTAGCGCCAGTTAAAAAAGATAAGCAAGAGAAGATTCCTGCTGTAAGCCATATGGGAACAGGTCGTTTGCAAACTGTTTCTCAAGAAACCAATCC
>CAZNSF010000365.1:0-5912 GCA_964575565.1 uncultured Verrucomicrobiota bacterium
TCGGATAGGGGAAAAGATATCCATTTCCAAGGTGTCTTCCAGGGCAATTGCGCTATGTGGCATATTAGATGGGATACAAAAGATTTCACCAGCGCGCACAAGGATTTTTTTGCCAGCAATATCAAATTCCATGGAGCCCTCTAAAACATATGTCATTTGTTCGCTTTCGTGTTGATGGGTTGCCACGGAAGCGCCTTTTTTTAAAGAAAAACGAGCTAGCATTACTTTTTCACCATAAATAAACTTTCGAGAAATAGTCTCGCTTAATTTGTCTTCAGATATTTCGCTCCATTTAAATAGTTTCGCAGGCATAAGAATAGTATTATTGTATACAATGCTAAATGAGTTTTAGTGTATGTGCTGTATAGGTTAGGTTTCTTGAAAGTGCAAGGTGGATTACATCGGAGAATAAAAAAATGAAAAGACCAAAAATTGAGACCGAGCGTCTTCAACTTCGTCCATTTGTTCCGGAAGACAAGACTATCTTGACGAGACCTTAGCGTTACGGATAATCAAGGGTATGGCAGTCAGTGAACAACAAATGAAGATGGCCGAAGAACTTTTGTTCTCTGGCAAACCAACAACCAGTTTTGCAAAGCTACTTTATTTCGGGATTTTTGATTCTCATCGTATTTTTCCATATCCGCAAGTAAGCCCAGAAGAGAAGCAACGCGTTGACGGTTTTCTTAGGAAACTAAAAGCTTTTGCCGATGAACATTTGGACCCCGCTTGGATTGATCGGAACGCTACGATCCCAAGACCTGTGATTGACGGTCTAGGCAAACTTGGGCTACTTGGACTAACCATTCCAAAGGAATATGGTGGGCTTGAGTTCACGCAATATGGTTACTGCAAGGCGGAAGAGTTGATTGCGCGGCGCTGCGGTTCTACCGCTTTATTTATTAACGCGCACCAAAGCATCGGGCTTAAGGCTTTACTTCTTTTTGGGACAAAAGAGCAACGAGAATATTGGTTGCCACCCTTAGCTCGTGGCGAATTTTTAGCAGCTTTTTCGCTAACAGAATCCACTGCAGGCTCGGATGCTGCTGGGATCAAAACGCGAGCTGTATTTGATCCAGTAAAAAATGTTTACCGAATTACTGGTCAAAAACAGTGGACGACAAATGGCAGCATTGCCAAGATGTTAACGGTGATGGCTAAGATGGAAGTGGATACGCCTACTGGCAAACAAGATAAGATCACTGCTTTTATTGTTACGCCGGACATGCCGGGATTTAAAGTCACGGTAGCTGCGCTCGAAAAACTAGGTATGCGCGGCACAGCAACAACGAATCTTGCATATGAAAATGTAGAAGTACCGGCCAAAAATATTTTGGGTCCTATTGGGGGCGGCCTTAAAGTTGCTCTTACCGTTCTTGATTATGGGAGAACCACTTTTGGCGCTACGTGCACAGGTGCCGCCAAAGAATTATTGGAGCTGACTATTAAACATGCAAGTACACGTTACCAATTTGATAGGCCATTAGCAGGATTTGCTCTTGTAAAAAAGAAAATCGCTACGATGGCATCACTGGTTTATGCAATGGATGCAGCTACTTATTTAACTGCCGGCCTTATTGATCGTGGCGAAGAAGATATCATGCTTGAAACAGCTATATTAAAAGTTTTTACCAGTGATTCACTTTGGAGCATCCTCTATGATTCCATGCAAATTTTAGGAGGGCGTTCTTTTTTTACAGATGCGCCTTATGAGCGAATGATGCGCGATGCTCGTTTAAATACTATTGGAGAAGGTTCCAATGAAGTATTGCGCGCATTTATCGGTGCAGTTGGATTGCGTGATGTTGGCAAACAACTTGAAGCTATTGCCGGAATTCTGCATAATCCACGAACTGGCTTCCAGAATTTAACACGCTTTGGAAGGCATCATCTAAATTTGCTGTTTCGTGCACCGTTGATACCGATCCAGTCAAAGGAAATAGCTCTTGAAGGTCACCAATTAGGACGAGCCATTCGTCGGCTTGGAATGGTGATTCCGTGGCTACTGGCCAAGCATCGTGAGAACATTATTGAACAACAAATTATTTTAGATCGGCTCGCGACCATCACAATTGCCATTTACACTGCCACGGCTGTTTTAAGTAAATTAGATTCAGATTTAATACAAACCGGTGAAAAAAGTTGCAATATGGCGAACGATCTTGTGGTAGGCAAATTTTACTGTCATGAGGCTTTTACAACCATCGATCGGTGTTTGGACTCTCTCTTTCAGAATTATGATGCAACCGTTGAGGCTGTATCTGATCAGTTAACCGGCTATAAAGAAAGTTAGGCAATGGCACAAACAATAAAAGATAAACAACAAACACTTCGCACGCTTGCTGAAGAATTTCAAAAACAAGAAGCTATTTTACGCGAGGGTGGGGGAGTAGCAGGGCAGACGCGTCAACGTAAACTGGGGCGTTTGCCAGTCCGTGAACGTCTTGCACAACTTCTTGATAAAAAAACACCGTTTTTAGAACTCAGTCTTTGGGCTGGATATAAGATGTATCCAGAATATGGTGATATTCCGGCTGCTGGGGTGGTAGTAGGAATTGGTTCTATTTGTGGACATCTATGTATGGTCATTGCCAACGACGCTACAGTTAAAGCCGGTGCGTTTTTTCCGCAAACAGTTAAAAAAGTATTAAGAGCTCAGCGAATTGCTTTTGAATGTGCACTGCCTATTATTTATTTAGTTGATTCCGCAGGCGCTTTCCTGCCAATGCAGGATGAAATATTCCCTGATGAAGATGATTTTGGGAGGATTTTTCGTCATAATGCGGTGATTTCAGCAGCTGGCATTCCTCAATATGCTGCTATTATGGGCTATTGCATTGCTGGCGGAGGATATTTACCAGTACTTTGCGATAAATTACTGATGACCGATGGTAGCGGACTTTACCTAGCAGGTCCTGCATTAGTTAAAGCTGCAATTGGCCAAGAAGTTGACCCAGAAGAACTTGGCGGCGCAAAAATGCATGCCGAAATTAGTGGTACCATTGATTTCCGAGAACCCAATGATGAAGCTTGCTTAAAGCGCCTTCGATCTTTAATCGATCTATTACCCAAAGAAGGTACGCCTAGTTTGGAAAGTGTAGCAAAATGGGAAGTTGAACAAAACCCCGAGAAACTTTATGACCTTATTAGTGTAGACGGAAGAAAAGAATACGATGCGCGTGACCTGCTTTCAGTAATTGTTGATCGTGGATCACTTCAGGAGTTTAAAGCCGAGTATGGCCAAACGCTTGTTACAACCTATGCTAAAATTGGAGGAGAGGCTGTTGGTATTGTTGCAAGCCAGCATCTGCGCTGTAAATCAAAGAAGGAAGGAATCCAAATGGGAGGTGTCATTTATGCTGATAGTGCTGATAAAGCTGCGCGTTTTGTAATGGATTGTAACCAAACAAAACTTCCAATTATTTTTTTCCAAGACGTGACTGGTTTTATGGTTGGTCGAGATGCTGAACAGTCCGGAATTATTCGTAGTGGTGCCAAGTTAGTTAATGCAGTAAGTAATTCAGTAGTTCCAAAAATCACCATCATAGTGGGGGGATCTTTTGGAGCCGGGAACTATGCTCTCTGTGGTAAAGCATATGATCCCAGGTTTATTTTTGCGTGGCCGAATGCCAAGTATGCCGTAATGGGCGCGGAGCAGGCTGCTGATACACTATTCACCGTCCAGAAACGCGCTGCAGAACAGCGCGGAAAAAAATTCAACGAAACGGAATTAGAAAATTTACGCGAAAGTGTTAAGAAAGGTTATCAGGAGCAAACAGATATCCGGTATGGTGCTGCTCGAGGTTGGATTGATGCAATCATCGCACCGCACACTACACGTGATATTTTAATAACAGTACTAAAACTGGTTAAACGCGAAATGCCTTCATCTAATTTTCACACAGGAGTCTTGCAGGTATAGAAAAATTGGACACATTAGAACGATAGGTTATCGGAATCTTGAGTTCATGAAAAATTAGGATAAACAGTAAAACAACTTTTTTAAGAAGTTATGTCCAAACCATTAAAAGTCGGCAATGCACAAGGATTTTGGGGTGATAGTGTAGATGCACCGGTGCGTCTTATCACACAACAACCGGATCTTGATTATCTTACGCTGGATTATTTAGCCGAAGTCTCGATGTCTATTTTAGCTAAACAACGCGAAAGAGATCCTACAAGCGGCTATGCGCATGATTTCTTGGATGTGGTTCGTTCTTTAACTCCTTTTTGGCGTAATGGCCGAAAGCTTCGACTCATCAGTAATGCTGGCGGCTTAAATCCAAAAGGTTGTGCACATGCTTGCATCGCAATCCTATATCAAGCTGGCTGTAAAAATATAAAAATCGGTGTTGTATCAGGCGATGATGTGTTGCCTGTGATTAAAAAGCTATGTTGCGAAGAGAAAAATACTGAGCAATTTAAAAATCTTGAGACGAGTGAATCGATCAACAAAGTTTTAGGATCGTTAGTTACAGCGAATGCTTATCTTGGAGCTCATTCAATCGTTGAAGCGTTGGCTGCTGATGCTGATATTATTATTACAGGTAGAGTAGCCGATCCAAGTCTGACGGTTGCGCCATGCATTCATCATTTTGGCTGGTCTATGAATGATTGCGACCGAATTGCTGGGGCAACAATCGCTGGACATTTAATTGAATGTGGCACTCAAGTAACAGGTGGTATTTCAACAAACTGGTTGAAACTCAAGGAGGCAGTTGATATTGGTTTCCCTATTGCAGAGATAAGCACAGACGGTAGTTGCGTAATAACTAAACCAAAAGGCACCGGCGGTTGTGTGAATGAACAAACGGTTAAAGAGCAACTGGTATATGAAATTGGCGACCCCGCTCATTATTTAAGTCCGGATGCAACTGTTTCCTTTCTTGCATTAAAGGTGCAAAATGAAGGTGAAGATAGAGTTTGTGTTAGTGGCGCAAAAGGAGCGTCTCCTCCTTCAACATATAAGGTAAGCGCCACCTACCGTGATGGGTTTCGTGCACAAGGTATGCTTACGATTTTTGGACGCGATCCAGTAACTAAAGCACGCCGTTGTGGAGAAATCATTTTAAAGCGTCTTCATAACGCAGGATATGAATTTAAGAAAAACTGGATCGAATGTTTAGGTTCTGGTGATGTAGTGCCCGGTACTTTGGCGCAAACCGTAAAATCGGATCTATTAGAAACGGTATTAAGGATTGGCGTACTTGATCCGCAACGTGAAGCAGTTGAACGTTTTACCAAAGAACTTGCTCCGCTCATTACCAGTGGACCACAAGGGATAACGGGTTATGCCGCTGGCCGACCTCAAGTACATGAAGTTTTCGGGTATTGGCCATGTCTTATTGAGAATAATTTAATCAAACCGAAAATCGAAATTTTTGACTGCAAAACCTAAAATGAAAATCGTTTTTCTACGCGATATTGCCTATGCTCGTAGCGGCGACAAAGGATCCAGTGCAAATATAGGAGTGATTGCCTATACACCTACCAACTATGAGTTTTTAAAAAACAATCTTTCGGCAGATAAAGTAGAAGCATATTTTAAACCACTTGGTGTTGGAAAAGTTATACGGTATGAGCTTCCAAATCTTGGCGCATTAAACTTCATATTGCCGAATGCATTAGCTGGGGGCGGAAGCCGATCTTTACGAATCGATGCCCAAGGCAAAGCATTAGGCCAAGCATTGCTAGAGATGCAATTAAATGTGCCTGATGAAATTCAAAGATACGACTGCCCATCTTAGTCTTAATGCCGACTTAAGAATAGTGACCACTAAATTTATTTAGCAGTCTTTGTTAATGCAACTAAATATGTTTGCAAGAAAGATTTGATGTGTTCGAATTCTTTTTCAATTCGGGCTTTTAATTTTGTCGCATTTTCTAATTCGCCCTTACGGCCTATGTATTCT
>CAZNSF010000366.1:0-4063 GCA_964575565.1 uncultured Verrucomicrobiota bacterium
GCTCAAGAATCGAAAAAAACTGATGAAATCTCCTGCCATCTTCTTACCTCAAAAACCACTTATGATACTCGTCCTACATTCTGCAAATCTCCCGGTGATACGCTGTGGGTAGGCTGGATTGCTTATAGCCACCCTCAAGGCGATCTACTGATGGTTGCTTCGAAGAACGGCGACAAATGGTCTGCTCCAGAACAGGTAACATCTTCTTACTCCCAAATAGTCCGCCCCACCTTATGTGCTACAAAGGATTCTATTTGGATTTTTTGGACCGAATCCCAAGAAAATACGCCTTCACGAATTATGTATGCCACCCGGAAAAATAACCAATGGTCAACCCCTGCAATCCTTTCATCAAAAGGCATGTCCGCCCAAAATCAAGAAGTGGTTGCGGATTCCAACGGAAAGTTATCGGTGGTTTGGCAAGAATTTTCCAACGGACAGTATGATATTAAGATGCGCATTTGCGAAAACGGTACATGGAGAAAAATCTCTACCATTACAGATGATGTTTATAATGATTGGGATCCTGTAATTACCTGTAATTCAAAAAATGATATCTGGGTAGCCTGGTGTAGTTATCGGCATGGCGATTATGATATTTATATTCGGAACGTAAGCCAGGCCGATGCCCGGGAGGTAAGACTTAGCGCCCGGGGGGATTATGATCTCCATCCCTCTCTTATATGCGATGAAATGGATCGGCTATGGATCGCTTGGGATACACTTTTTATTCCTATGCATGGCGCTTCGTATACTTCCTCTGCTTTGGGAAGCAACGTTCCTGAAGATGCCTATTTAGGAGATAATATCGATGCTAAAATTCGTGTAGCATGTTTAGAAAAAGGATCTATCCTCGAAATTCCCAATGCTTCTATCGCTCTAAAACCACCCACCCGTTATCGGTTGGCACACACCACCATGCCTAAAATTTCTTTGGGCAAAGATGGCACGCTATGGATAACCTATCGCGCACTTTATAATGATCCTGAAACTGGTGGCAGGAAACTCCGTTTTCGCTTCCCGTATTGGTGGAATGTATTTACCCAATCATACCGCTTTGATTCTTGGAGTGATCCTATCAAACTACCTGAAAGCGATGGTGCGCTCGAAGAGGTTGCTCCCCTTACCACATCCGAAGGTCTTTGGATTGCTTATGGAATGGAACATCGACAAGAATTTGCCCCAAGTCTCCTTCCAAAACTATCAACTGCCATTGAAAATAACAATCATCATGGGTACGGCAGTTACATGTTAGGAGATAATGGCGATATTTATGTGGTTAAAGTCGTTCCACCTCATGAGGGAGAAGCCGCTTCCAAAGGACTTAAACCACAGTTACCACCGCCTGGTAAAAGTGTTCCTTCAAGAGCCTCCAAAGATATGGCCCAATATAAGGTCCAGGTGGGCAGTAAAAAATATACACTTCTTTGGGGTGACCTTCATAAACACTCTAATATTTCTCGATGTTCAGCAGGAAATGAACCTGCCCCTGAAGATCTTTACAAATACGCGCATGATATTTCCCAGTACGATTTTTTGGTAATCAGTGACCACTCCGAACATACCGCCGATTATAATTGGTGGTACCTTCAAAAATTAGCTGATCTCTATAATGTGCCGGATTTTTTCTCTGTTCTCTATGGCTACGAATGGACTGCTCGTTGGCCTGTGGGGCATCATAATGTCATTTTCCCTAATAGACCTCTTCCTCTTTTGCGGCACTACATGGAAGAAACTAAAACAACCAAACAACTCTGGGAAACACTAGCCAAAACAGGTGGGAAATTCCTAACGATTCCTCATACTACTGCTGATCCCGGCTCTGGCACTGATTGGTCAGAACACGATGAACGTTTCCGTCGTCTCATAGAAATTTATCAACCTCTTCGAGGATCTTATGAACATGAAGGTTGTCCTCGGCAAGCCAGTAACTTTGTTAAAGGCAGCTTTTTCCAAGATGCGCTTGCTAAAGATTATCGGTTAGGCGTTATCTGTAGTACAGACCACGGATGGGGTGCCGGTTATGCGGTTGTTTACGCTGAAGAAAACTCAAGACAATCTACTTTTGAAGCGTTAATGGATCGTCGTTGCTATGGTTCGACTGCTTATGGTCTAGTAGTGGACTTTCGCATGGGCGAGCACATGATGGGCGAAGACTTTGTTTCGGCAAAACCCTTGGAGATCACTGTATTTGCCAAAGGAGCGGCGCCTCTGCGTTCTATCGAAATCATTAGCCAAGGTAAGGTAGTCTATTCCGAAGGCGATTTTAAAAATCCCATTGGCAAAAAGGAAATGCATCTCCGTTGGAAACCTAAATCCCTTGCTCAAGAAACGGTTTATTATTACGCCCGAGTCACTCAAATAAATGATGATATGGCCTGGACAAGTCCTATCTGGATTTCTCCACCATCAAATAAGGATGATTAGTATAAAAATCAAAAACCCTGTTTCGGGGTTTAGTCCGAAACAGGGTATAGACTAATTATACAGTACAATATACCTCTAGGAATACGCCTTCCAGAATGTATCCCCGCCTGTAGCATCGGAGAGTGCATCCTTAGTCGTCGTACTTACCCTTACACCTACACTCACTGCATCACCATCTGTCCAGAGTGCGTTGCCAAGTGTATCAAGCGGGGTTGCTTGATTTTGAAGAGAAGTTCCTTTCTTCAAGTAAGGCGTAATATCCGACCAATTAACAGCTGAACTGTTTGCCTTATTGTTTTCAATGGCATACTCGTCAATAGCATCAGATATCATCCGAGCTTCATCTATAATCATCGTGGCTTGGGAACGTGTCCTAGCACGAAGGAAGCTTGGAACAGCAATCGCTGCCAGCAATGCAATAATGGCTACCACAATCATGATTTCCACGAGTGTGAAGCCCCCTGTCTTATGAGTACGTAGTTTCGTTATCATAAACGACTCCTTTCAACTTTATTTATTATTTATAATACCAGTTGGTAATAGCACCTACTATCCCAACCCTGAGGTAATATAAGCCGAGGTTTATCAATACGCAAGGGCTCTTTTGTAGACTATAAATGAATGTCAATATTTTTATAACCATTGCGCGTCCGAACCCATTAATGATTAGAGATTACAGCGGTGTGGGTCTAATGATTTTCTTAGCTCTTAGGAGATATTCTGGAACTGACTCGTATGTATTCGATCATTAAAACTCTTCACAAACCCATGATTTTAACTATACGCTCTTTAGTTGGCCAAACCGTAACTGGACTAAGACGATGTTCGGCCACAATATCAGGATCTTTAAGACCGTGGCCGGTAACTGTACAAACAATCGTTACTTTTTTGGGAAGCAGCGATACACGTAATTCGCTAAAAAGGGGGCATTTTTGGCATACCTCGTTCCCAAGACATTTTAAAAGACCTGCAATCGATGCTGCTGAAGCAGGTTCCACGAAAATACCTTCGTGAACAGCCAACCATTTTTGAGCAGAAAGGATTTCATCATCACCGACGATATCGATACAACCACGAGATTGGGCGATAGCTAATTCCGCTTGTTTCCAGCTCGCAGGATTACCAATGCGAATGGCTGTTGCTAAGGTATTTGGCGATTTAATGACTTTTTCGAAAAAAATAGGAGCTGCGCCTGCTGCCTGAAAACCCATCATACGAGGCAATTTTTTGGAACGCCCTGCTTCTTGCCATTGACGATACCCTTTCCAATAAGCCGTAATATTGCCAGCATTGCCAACAGGCAGAAAATGAAAGTCGGGGGCTTCCCCAAGCGCTTCGATAATTTCAAAGGAAGCTGTTTTTTGTCCTTCGATTCTATCTGGATTCGTCGAATTGACGATGGTAACAGGGTAGCTTTTGCCAATTTCGTGCACCAAACGGAGCGCCGTATCGAAATTCCCTCTTAAGGCAATCACTTGCGCGCCACACATCAAAGCCTGGGCTAGCTTGCCACGAGCAATTTTACCCTTGGGCAGAAGAACAAAACAAGCAAGGCCAGCTCTGCTTGCATAAGCCGCAGCAGAAGCCGATGTATTGCCTGTGGAAGCGCAAATAACAGCTTGCGTGCCCTTTTCGA
>CAZNSF010000367.1:0-4237 GCA_964575565.1 uncultured Verrucomicrobiota bacterium
ATCGCCATCACCGATGGCTCCTACTGTTTTCAAAGCTGCTTCGTATTTAAATCGGCCATTTGCAGTAATCTCTCCCTGAAAATTTCCTTCTTTAATATCATGATCATATCGGAGTCGGCCGAAACGATATGGGAAACCGTAAATTCTCGGAGCAATTAACAAAGCCAAAGGATTCGTCACCCATTCGGCAATAAAATAAATTCCAGTTTCATTGCCGTGGCGAACATAGGTTCGCATATTTAGGAAACGATGGTTCGCAGCCAAAGCGCCCATCCATTTTGTCGCGAACCCATACTTTGCAAAACGGAAGTGTTTTTGAGTAAAAGCAACAAGGCTGACATAGGCATGCCCTTCGTAGAGATCGAGATCGAATGGAATTTCGGCCTGTAACATTTGTGGATTAACTTTGTAATGGATAAAAACCATGTTTTCCCAATTAGCTAAGAAGAGAGGCTGCCCTTCAGTTTCTAAAAAACGATCTTTAGCTCCATTACTAGGAGAAAGAGAAGCTGGGACCTCTCCCATCTTCCCCTTAGTAAGGGAAGGAGGAAGGCGAGGTGGTTCTGAAATTTCTATAGCGCTTATGATAAACCTCCTTTAATAGCTGCTAATAAATAAATAACAGCCATTCCGCCATAAACTACTAAGCATCCAATATGGATGAGTGTGCGGACGGAATTTCCACACCAATGACTTGAGCTATAGTAAGCAACTTGAAGAATCACTCGGAAAAACCAGAAAATGCCGATGGAAGCGGCAAGCCATGTAGTAATTACATTCGTTCCATTTACCATTTCGGAACTAAACCGCCATGTAAGGACTGCAAAGATGGTCAGTATCGTAGAGATAAACCAACTATGAACATAGAAGACTTGCCGAATTAGTAAAGGCAAGCGTTCTAAGTCCGTTTGCCATTTCAGGATTCGAACTAAAAATGGGTTGAGGATGGCGATTCCGAGTTGAATGGCTGCTGCTATTTTAAGAAGAAATTCCATTTTCATATAATTCAGATTTCTTTGACAGGATTAACAGGATTTTTAGGATCAATCACTGAAGCATTCCTTTCTTTTCGAAATCTCATTTAATCTTGTTAATCCTGTCTAGATTTAAAATTCTGTTTTCATTCTGAAGCAGCTAACTAGCCGCTATTTTTATTCTCAAAATCTTGTTTTTATTCCACATGCGCGAGCAAAGCACCAACCTTTAGCCGCTTCGAAAGTAATAAAAAGCCCTGCTAATAGCAAAATTACGCAAATCCAAAGCGGCCACTCGCTGAAATATCCATAAATCCCAATACCCAAGATTAGGATAGCTAAGATAGCTCGGGTCAGTCGTCCTTTGGTATTAATATTTGGTTTCATAAGACATTTCAATTCGGTAGAGGTGGAGGACTTGCAGAGCGATCTGCTTTTTGAATTTGAACGATAAGTTCTCTATTACTATCCAATTTTAAAAGATGTGAAATGGCCAGCCGATTGGTTGAAATAAGCTCGATAAACCGTTGAGCAAATGGGAGCAACACAGGATGGGCAAGTCTCGAAGACCACTGGCGATATTCTCGGAGCGCATAGAGACACATGATCCACGCAGATGATCTTCGATAAACATTCCCTTCATCACTTACCACAATCAATTCCTTGGGTGGGTTATCTATTTTTAGGCTTGGGAATCGGCACTGTACTTCCGCCGAACCTTGTGGAATAAAGCTTAAGCGTAAATAAGCAGGCTGATTCTCCAGCCATATCCGGCTGTGATTACACAATCCGCAACTAGCATCATAAAGAATGTAGAGGGCTTTCATGTTAGGATTTTTTCTTTGTTAGAGTAAGAATTCGCCATTTCTCCTCGTATATTCCAATAAAATATGTTGTTCCTGCCCACCCTTTATCATCCCTTCTGTATCTAATCATGATCTTCTTAGATGGCTCGGCTGTATAGCTGTAGATACCCCAAGCAGGTAACTCCTCCCGCATTTGTTTTTCGTCCTCTTTTGTTAACTCAAGTATTTCAATATCAAATACATCTTGTTTTAAAAGATACTCAATCTGTTTTTCATAGGATTCGTGGAAATTTCCATTGTAACCCTTTGGGTCGATTAAGAATAAGCTTAAGATTAATTTAACATTTTTATCTTTTATTCCTTGGCGGAGAGTATCCTTGAATTCAAAAAGGTCAAAAAGGTCGAAAATGTCACCTTGTGATAAGGCCGGCCCATAGAGACATAAGATAACGGAAACAGTGGCTATCGTAATCTTCTTCATAATTTTAGCGCACACGTTAAGGGTGAGCCACGCGCGGTAGCGCGTTGGCTTACCCGATTCGATGCTTAGTTTCAGTCCCACGGTGATTTGCTTGGGGAACCGCTCACTCCAGCGTATCCCCACTCTGACTTCCACCCAGTCAATCCGGCGATCTCTGTCTCATGAAAGCCTCTGACTTTCCCGTAGTCAGAAGTGACTTCGAACACAACCTTTACCTTTCGATCTCCCTTTTTACGAAGGTAGGCCGCCATCTCATCGGAATACTCGCCAATATAGTGGCTTGGGAAATCAACGAACGACAAAACAACCTCTGATTCCTTCATTCCGTTCGAAGGAGTTGACTTGATCTCCCATGTCATCATGTATTCGCGAGTTTCTTTCTGGTCTACAAATGGCCCTACACCAGTTAGGAAAAGGGTGAAAAGCGCTGTAAAAATCAGTGCAGATAAAAGAGCCACATTCCATTTCTTGAATCTTGTCTTGGCTAACCAGCACACCAGAAGGGAAAGGCCAATGAACAAAGGTAGGCCTCCAACAAACAGGAACGGGCGGACGTCGATGTAGGCGAAGAGTGTCATTTCAGTTTTTCATCGAACATTTAAGTTATTGATTGCTGCTTTGCGTCTTAGCGTCTTAGCGCGAGATTTCTTGGTATTTTCTCATAGTTTCCATCTTCTATTTTTCATAGATCCATTTTCCATTTCTCCATCCTTCCTCCTCACTTTAGTTGTTCTTGGGGTTGAACAGGTGGCGGCATGTGATTCAGGAGCGCGCGTTTCCGCATCTTGGAGAAGATAGCGATATTAAAGAAGTGCATGCCACCAAGAATCAGAAGCACCGCGCCAATTTTAGTGCTTAAAACTTCAAAAACCTGCTGGAGATCGGCTATCACGTTAACTCCATATTTTAGGGCGAGAGCGATATAACCGATATTGATCAGATAGAAACCGACGACAAGCAGGTGATTCACTGAATCGGCAAGCTGCTCATTACCTAGAAACGAGTCCACCAAAAAGATCCGACCGTTTTTATGCAGGGTTTTCGCAACCCAGATCGTGAGCGCAATGCTAATTATGAGGTAGACGATATAAGTCCAAACAATGAGTGTAATCATATTTTTCCTTTCGTTTGAGGGTTAGGGGTTGTTTTCATTGGGAAACTGGGAAAAGAACGGGAGTTTTTTATCAATGGGTTCTAACATGATATCTTGTGGGGTTACCGTGAATGTTAAAAAACGAGTCGTTAACTTACCATCGGGCTCGAACAAATCCTGCCGAATCCATCGGTTAAGATTATAATGGAGATTTACGACATCTAGCATGCTAGGCATATCGGTAGCTCCCCATACTTGTTCCGCTTTTTTTTGATAAAGATCTACAGGAAATTTTTTAGGAAACCCAAACCGAATTCGATTTTTAGTTTGGTCGGTGTTTTGGATATCTAAGCCTTTATCAATAGAATCGAGGTCCGTTAAGCTTCCATCCTTTACACCGCTTAAATTAAAACTCTCAAGCTGGCCTTTGGCGTTATAGTGGGCAATCGCCACGATAAATTCTGGTGCTGAACGAAAAACTCGTATCATTGTAATCGCATCCAACTTAAGTGAAGATGTTTCGGGTAGTTTTTCCGCAATGAGAAAAGGCTCTGCTTTGTACCCTCCCTCTGTACCGGTAACGCCAACATCAAACATAATTTCAGGATGATAGAACCTATCTTCTTGGTAACAAAAACGGGTTTCAATATGAATAGAACCAAACGGCCCATGCAACAATTCTTGGCTTTTGGAACGCTCTAATAAGCGGTTTTGAGTGTTCACGCGGAAGGTGCCATAACGCACATGATTAAGAGGATATTTTCCATCATAATAATCAACATAGTAACTATTTTTAGGCCCAGTATAAGGCCAATAGTAAGGTTCATTCGTCTTAACTTGATCGGGACCTATACCATCCAGCGGCTCACTCAATGTTACTGTT
>CAZNSF010000368.1:0-7458 GCA_964575565.1 uncultured Verrucomicrobiota bacterium
TTCTCAAACAGAATCCACTCATGCCAAAATCGGCTTTAAGTTCAGCGATACGATTTTCACTATCTGCGCGTCCCCGGTAAAGACGCCAGACTTCTGCAGCCGGTAGCGTTAAATCCGCAATATAGAGCTGGTAACGATAGGCACCCCATTGGAATAGAAACTTGCCCCGCGCATGACGGCAAGTGTCGATACGTTCCCGAATAACGATGATTCGACGTGCCTTTGACCAGATGTAGGCTTGATAACTCATCTTTCCAACCCATACGCCCCATCATCTCCTTCATCAACCACATCCCTCCTTATGCCGTTCCCGCTTTATCAGAAAATATCCACCCTAAACCATTTTTATTACCAACTATTTTGTTCATTTATCCTCCTCGGTTTTTTCCTCTTATATCATCTACATATCTTCCCGCTAATGAAAAATTTGGGTTGAACCAAGAAGATGGCTTGTCAACAAGATGTTTTGAATGGCAGGTATATATTATACCTTTACTAATACCTCATGGTAATTAGATTGCATGACTGATTGAATATATTAAAATAGTCCACGTTGTAGGTTGGATTTTTAAAATCTCTGCCGCATGGCAAATCCCAAAATCCAAATCAGAACTTTTTTGGGAAAATAGACCAACTGTGAAATTTACAAACAGATAAACTGTTTTATGGATATGAAGCTTTGCCGATATTTATTTATCTTATCACTCGTGTTTGTTTCAACACCTTCACATGCTCAGTTTTACGCACCCGAAACCCGTTTCCACGATATTGCTCAATGCCATTATGTTGTCGAGCTAGCCCGCGTGCTGGCATGGAGAGAAAATTTGGGAGAACCCAAAGTTGTCGAAGTAACCTATGTGCTTACCAGTGAACCAGATGGCAGTGCGAAATGGGATATCAAGTGGCTTGGTGCTAATAACCTATTGGTCCGCCAGTTTAATGTAAGTTATTCCGCATCACTCCTTGTTCAAGGTCCAGCTTTTTACCGCGAAGTTTTTAAGCAGATGGCTGGCAATTTAAAAGTGAATTCCGATCTTAGCTTGCAACAATTAACTGAACTCTATTGGAAAGGCGCCGACATGGCTGGGTATTCCCGTATGGCTAGTCTACGCGCCGCTTTTGATTTGGTTCCACCGAAATCCAAGATCGCCGAAAATGAATTTGCGCCACAGCTTGCCGGTCTATTGCCACAAGCTGCTATTCCCTCTTTATCAAGCCGTATTACGCTCGATACAGTATTATTAGGACGCGCTGCTGCTTGGCTGGCTATTTGTGAAAGCATGGTGAAAGATCGTGATTCTGCAAATACAAATCTTGATGCGCTATGGTCGCCAATTCTGTTTTTGGCTGGACGCGAAAACATGGCATCAGAAATCTGGAAAAAAGCAGGCGCAGTAAAACCTAATGCTATAGCCAAATGCTGGGATATCCTATTTACACAACCGAAAATCGAAGATGCCTTCGTTTTTGTTGCCAAACCCGAAAACCGGCGCTTCATGTTACCGATCATGCTCTATTACGGTCGAGTATGGAAAATGGATCGTAGTGAGAGCATAGAAGTTGATTTCGAAAACTTACTGCCGGGAATCTTTAAACGCGAAGAAGCTGCGGTTCTGCTATACGATCATTATCCATCGATGATTTATACTGGAACGGTCAGCACCGGACATGCTTTTAGCAATGAAGGCCCTCTTTTTGCACGTCAAGATTGGATTGATTGCCTGCGGAAAATAGAACCAACGACATACGATTTTGATGCTTATAAGCCCGAGTTAAAAAAGCAAAAAGCCAATGTGCGCGACTACATGGTAGACACTGCAACAGGTGATAATGATTCTTCATTACTCGGTTTTGTTAAAGCGTTGTTTACAACTCCATCACAGTCCCTACCACAGGAGGGCGATCTCTCATTGCTCGGTTTTGCCACAGCTGCACCACTTATCGAAATGGGGCAGCGCGAGGGTGTTGGCAAATTAATCCCTGTCTCTACCGTAACAATACGAGATCTTTTGAATTATGGATGGGAAACAACCGGGCGACAGATGGGTGCGCGCTGGCATTTCGTTTCAGGGATGTGGGGGGTTCCCGAATTGGCGAAATTAATTGAAGATTCGGTGCGCTCAAAAGTATCCGGACTCGATGTGTTTTTTATAATGACCCAAAAGGATTTAAGCGCCCAAACACTAGCGAACATTGGCAGGCTGCAATATGTCCAGGGGGCTTTCGACTATGTTACTGAAAACAGGCAATGGTGGAAACAAAACGCTGTCGATCGTGTAGAGGAGTATACCAGCCGATCCTGGCTTAACGCCGACCTTGTACGAACTCAAATCGCGGCGTTTTATCACGCTAGAAAGCGGGAGCGGATCCTTCCTTACATTGACCGCATCCGTGCCGAAGGCGGAACCCTTTGTGATAGCAGAATTCTTAAATGGTTCGCTGACGATCTCCGATCTGATGGCGTTCTTCTTGTGCCAGGCGCAGCAGGATACAAGAAAAAATTCGCACACGAACAAAAACAAGCAACTCTTCAAACCATCAATATTCTGTGGGATGAATACGAGAAAATGCCGCTTTTCGAACGTGCAAAAGAATTAGAGCGTCTCTACTGGCAAGGGGCATCAGAGAATCTCTACTACGAAATCTTTGAAGACTATATCAAGACGCATGCGTACGATGCAGCCAAGCGCTTTTGCCGGCAAGTTCAGCCTCGTATCGAATCAGTAACATTTTCAAACAGCCTTGGTTCTCGCCGCTTTACTCTTGCTATGCTCGAAAAAGATGAAAAAGCTATGGGGGAAGCTATCGTAGCGAGTGCAACTGGCAGCTTTCAGGACATGGTGTTGAATATAGCTGCCGCTGCGTGCCAGAATAATATGAAGGCAATGGAAAGACAAGTAGATGAGTGTCTGGAAAGATACGGTAAAGATAGTGAGATGATGAATACATTAAAAGGGTTTATTCCACTTGTTCCAGCTCTTAAAGATGCTTCACATCCTGAACACACAAAGGCGCTTGATTATTTTGCCACAAACCACCATTGGCCAACGCTTCAGTGGATTTTTATCAAAAATGCGAAGCTCGATACCGACGAGAGTGTGCGCTTCCTGGGCGGGCGCGAGACCGATTGGGAACGGCAGCTTCTTGTGCTTTTCTTGTTAAAGGATAAGGAAACTTTCAAAGCGAAATACAATGACCAAGAAAAGTATGGGCGGTCCCAAGATCGTCACTGGAGCAATATGGCATTTATTCTCATTCACTATCTTCGCAACGAGCTTCTCGAAGTGCCTATACCCGCCGACCAGCCGGATTTAAAGCCTGCTGGCGCAATGACTCTTTCAGAACGGGTTCACTCATCACTATCTGGATTAAAATGAACCCTCCCATAGTCGTAGCTATGGCCTGTGGCAGCCAAGAGTTGTGGAATATCCTTTTTATTTTTAATATCATTCACCACCCTATCTTGGGCGGTTCATTTCTCCGAAACCAGCGAGGCGAAAACAAATAAAGTGCCCATTTATTAGAGAGTCATTTATTTATATTACGGGAATTTGGATAATGCTTTAATGTGGACTTCCCCATCGTTTAAAAAGGTGATGTTCAAGTCCTAAAATATCGAGAACTTTGCCAACTGTGTGATCAATCAAATCCTGAATTGTTTTCGGTTGATGATAAAAAGCAGGGACAGGAGGAAGGATCACTCCACCCATTTCTGTGACTGCGACCATGTTACGAAGATGCCCAAGGTGAAGAGGAGTTTCTCGAACCACCAAGATCAATCGACGGCGTTCTTTAAGAGTTACATCCGCTGCGCGTGTAAGAAGATTATCTCCTGTCGAATGAGCGATATTACCTAATGTTTTCATACTACAGGGAATAATAACCATCCCGTGGGTTTGAAATGAACCGGATGAGATAGAAGCAGCGATATTGGATGGCACATGTACTTTGTGTGCAAGTGCCTCTACTTTTTTGCGCGTCCAGCTTTTATTTTCTAATCGGATACTAATCTCTGCAGAATCACTCAAAATAAGATGAGTCTCTACCTTTGGTGTTTTGGATAGGATTTCTAAAAGTCGAATGCCATAAATCGGTCCGCTCGAACCAGAAATACCCACAATAATGCGTTTGGTCATAACCTAGAAAATTTTCTTAGTGGGCTTCCCAAATCGGCTTTTTCGGATCAACAACAAGCCAGCATAGAGTAGCAAGGAGATAAGCGCCCACAAGAGTCAAAAAATAATATTCCCAGGAATTCCAACGCTTAAGGCATTCGCCAACCACGATAGGTGTTAAGGCTCCTCCCAAGTTGCCAACCATATTCATGGTACCGCTAACCACTCCGGCATGACGTCCACCAATCTCCAGGCAAACTGGAAATATGTTTGTGATCCCAGCTGCCGCAAGGCCTGCAGCTAACGATAGTAAAAGCACGGCTTTCAGTGGTACTGTAGCTGTTACGCCAACAATCATTGCCATCACGGCTAGAGGTAAACAGATTACACCAGGAAGAGCGCGCCCTTTTCGGAGACCCAAACGACGAATCAAAATATCACTCGACCAGCCACTTACAAGCATTCCAAACCCGCTAGCTAACGGAGGCAATGCTGCCAACCATCCTACTTCTTTAATATTATACCCATGTACACGCAAAAGATAAGTGGGCAGCCACGTCAACCAAAAATACCAACCATACAGCCAACTTGCGCACAAAAGACAAAGCGCATACATATTCAAACTGCGCAAAAGAGAATTCCATGGCACTGCACGATGGGCCTTAGGAATACTTGTGCCGATCAGCGCCAATTCCGCTTTGTTGACGGTGGGATGATTTTGTGGTTCATCACGAAACCACCAAAACCAAAAGACCGCCCAAACAAAACCTCCTATGCTGAAAAGTGGAAAAATGGTACGCCAGCTCATGTATTCAAGTAAATGTGCCATCAAAGGTTGAGAAATAGCGGTGCCTAATGCTGCCATAAGAAGTGCTAAGCCAAATGACCGTCCATGTTCCTGAATAGGCAGCCACCTTACATAAACACGCGAGATACTTGGAAAAAGACCTGCTTCGCCCATTCCAAATAGAAGACGTATAAAAAAAAGGGACCAAAGACTCCATGCCCAACCCGTAAGCGCAGACATGATTGACCACCAAATCACGATCCTTGTGAGGGTAAGGCGCGGACCAAAACGATCGGCCATCCAGCCGCTAGGTATTTCAAAGAGGGCATATGACAACATGAAAGCAGAAAATACCCACGACATCTCTTGATCGTTAAGGTGTAAATCTTTTTGAATAGCAGGCGCTGTAATTGAGATGCGTACACGATCCAAATAAGCCACTGCTGTCAAAGCCAGCGTAAATCCGAGCACTCCATAGCGCGTTTTTGTCGGGTTAAGAAATTTTGATTCCGATTTTAAGGGATCATTCTCTTCGAATGCAGCTACAACTTCGTTCTTCGGCTTTAAATCAGACATAGACTTTATCTATTACAAAATTCAGGTCTCATGGGCAACCCTACGCTATAGGCGATTAATCTTTCAAGGGATTTGCTTAAAATTCAAAAGGGCTTTAGTAGCAGCTTCTACATCCGACTGGCGCATTAAGCTTTCACCAACTAGAACTGCATCGACTCCGCTATTGCGCACTCGTTGTACATCCTTAGCATCATGAATTCCGCTTTCGCTAACAATAATACGATCCTTCGGAATTTTTGAAGCAAGTTCTTCGGTGATAGCCAAATTCACGTGGAATGTCTGGAGATCACGGTTATTGATGCCAATGATGAAAGCGCCTACTTCTAAAGCAATGTCTAATTCAGATTGGTTATGGACTTCAACCAAAGCATCTAGCTCAACTTTCTTCGCTATCCCTAATAGGCACTGAAGTTCTTTTTTTTGCAAAGCAGCTACAATCAATAACACCGCGTCTGCCTCTGCCAGACGCGCTTCCCAAATTTGATACTCATCTACTACAAAATCTTTTCGAAGACATGGAAGAGAAGTCACAGACCTGGCTTGTAAGACATGTTTTAAGTGACCTTGGAAAAAATGCTCATCCGTCAGCACTGAAAGGGCATGGGCGCCGCCATTTTCATAAGCACGGGCCAAGGCCGTAGGCTGAAAATCTTCTCTGATCATCCCTGCCGATGGTGAAGCACGTTTAATTTCCGCAATAAGCGCCACCCCATCCTTCCGTTTAACGGCATTTTTAAAAGATCGCCTATCAGAACGAGGCGTGATGCGTTCGCGTAATTTCGCAAGATCAATTTCCTGCATTCTTTTTTGAACCTCACGGCGTTTATAAGCAAGAATTTCATCTAACCGATTCATAAGACAAGAAATTAAGAATTAATTCTCTATGGGATCTTCTTCCGTATCCGTTGCTTTTTTACCTTTTAGCGAGGCTTCGATAAAGGCATCAATTTGTCCATCTAAAACAGCCTGGACATTGCTTGTTTGTTCGCCCGTTCGACGATCTTTAACCAATTGATAAGGCTGCATTACGTAAGAACGGATATGTCTTCCAAAAGCAATATCCCCCTTTTCGCTATAATGTTTTTCTAACTCGGCGCGTTTTTTATCCATCTCGATTTCATAGAGCCGCGCTTTTAAAATTTTCATGGCTGTTACTCGATTTTTTTGCTGGGAACGTTCGTTTTGGCAAGCAACAACAATCCCTGTCCGTAAATGGGTAATTCTTACTGCAGAATCCGTCTTATTGACATGTTGACCTCCTGCCCCACTGGAACGATAAGTATCTATCCGCAAATCTTTATCTAAAATTTCGATCTCAACTTCTTCATCAAGCTCAGCCAACACATCTAGCGATGCAAAGGAAGTATGGCGCCGTGCGTTAGCATCGAAAGGCGATATGCGAACCAAACGATGCACCCCGCGTTCGGTTTTTAGAAAACCGTACGCATTGGAACCGCTTACCAAAAAAGTAATACTTTTAAGGCCCACCCCTTCTCCTTCCAGGCTATCAATAATTTCCACTTTAAAGCGATGCCGTTCACAGTATCTTCGATACATTCGAAAAAGCATATCTGCCCAATCAAATGCTTCTGTGCCTCCAGCACCGGAATGAATGCTTAAAATAGCGTTTTTGGCATCTTCGGGCCGCGATAAAAGCATAGCCAACTCAAAATCAGAAAAGCGTTTTTGTGTGGCAATAAATGCTCCGGATGCTTCCGCTTCCAATTTAGAACGCTCTTCTGCGTTTGTCTCGGCAGTTATTAATTCTTCGTATGCCTTTAGGTCAGCAATTTCTCGCGAAAGAGTTTGATAAGATTCCCACTTCGATTTTAAAATACTAATTTCGGCAATGGTTTGTTTAGCTTTCTCTTTTGCATTCCAAAAAGAGGGGCTCGCCATCTCGCCCTCAAGACTTGTAAGACGTGCTTTTAATTTTGGGATGTCAAAGAAACCTCCCAATCTCAGAAATCTTTTGAGCTA
>CAZNSF010000369.1:0-3464 GCA_964575565.1 uncultured Verrucomicrobiota bacterium
AGCTGTTTGGTCACGCGATATTTATCGTGCTCTTCGAGTTGCCCGCCGAATTCGTGCCGGTATTATGTGGATAAATACCATGCAACCGTGTTATGTGGAAGCCCCATGGGGCGGTTACAAACAAAGCGGCTGTGGCCGTGAACTTGGACCCCATGCGGTTGATGAATATCTCGAAACCAAACAAGTGCACATTAACCTTAACGAAAAACCCATTGGATGGTATTAATCAATTAAAAGTCTGTCCCGCCATGGCGGTGATGAAAAATTAGAAATTAAAAAACCTATGCCTACTCCACTCGAAAAAATTGATTCCGAAATTAAGTCCGCCATGCTAGCCAAAGATGTGTTAAAGCTAAGCACTCTGCGTATGCTTAAAAGCGCTCTTCAATATTATCAGATCGAAAAGAGACTTCAGTCTCTCTCCGATACAGATCTGGTAGCAGTGGTACAAAAACAATTAAAGCAACGGCAAGATGCCATCGAAGGTTACCGTGCTGGCGGTCGAGATGAGCTATTAAAAAAAGAAGAGGCGGAGGCTGCCATCTTAAAGACTTATCTTCCAAAAGGATTAACTGCTGAAGAATTGGAAGCACTTGTTAAATCCGTGATTGCCGAACTAGGAGCTACTACCAAAGCGCAAATTGGTCAAGTCATGAAAGCTGTGATTACAAAAGCAGCTGGGCGTGCAGATGGCAAATCGATTAACGCGGTAGCGCTTAAATTACTTGCCTGAAGAGTAAAGATTGATGGTTCATTTTTAGATTCTTTTCGCGTATTTAGCGGGCTAATGTAGTTTCTAGGTTTATTTTTCTTTATGGCGGCTACTCCTAAATTATCAGATTTTGCAAAAAAATTTCGGTCGCTTGTAGATAAAAGCCAGCAGTTTTTAATTCTGACTCATGTGCGGCCAGATGGAGATGCTTATGGCTGTTCATTGGCTCTGGCACATTCTTTAAAACAATTAAATAAAAAGGTCACGCTATGGAATGAAGATGGAATGGTCGATCGTTATCGTTTCCTACCAGGATCCGAATGGATTACTTCCGGTCCCCCTCCCACTGGACTATTCGATGTACGTATTGCAGTGGATAATGCAAATATGGATCGTTTCGGGAAAATCTCTCTTAAACCCGATCCTCGCTCCCCTATTGTAAACATTGATCATCATGCCAGCAATCCTGGCTATGGCGACTTAGCCTATATCGAACCTCATCGGGCTTCTTGCGGAGAAGTAATCTTTGATCTTTTAAAGGCCTCTCACATGCCTATCACCACCGAAGCAGCTAAATGCCTTTTTGTAGCCATCAGCACCGATACAGGCTCCTTTCAGTATCCCGCTGTAACACCTGCGACATTTCGTATTGCTGCTGAATTATTAGAGTGTGGAATTGATTTAGGCGAGCTCTCGCGTCTTACCTATGAAAGCAATCCTCCACGCAGGTTGTTGTTATTACGCGAAATACTGCAATCCGCAAAATTCGATTCTGAAAACCGCATTGGTTATTTCTGGATCGATAGTAGTAGCTACAAACGAAGTGGTGCAAAACCCGAAGACAGTGAAGGGATGATTGATCATATTCGAAGCATTCGCTCGGTATTAGTAGCCGTTCTCTTCGAAGAAATCCAAGAAGAAGGCACCATCCGAATCAGCTTACGCTCCAAAGATCGCCAAGTTAATGTAAACCGTATTGCACAACAATTTGGCGGTGGCGGACATGCCGCAGCCGCAGGGGCACGAATCAAAGGCAAACGAAATGAAATTGAGCTCCAAGTGCTCAATGCCATTCGATCGGCTTTGCCAAAGTGAAACCTCTTTTATGAACGTCTTTCTTGTTTTTTCAACCGTACCTAATCACACCGTTGCAAAGAAAATAACTAAAGATTTGCTCCAAAAACGTTTAACAGCCTGTGTGCGTCTAACACCTCCTGGAGAATCCCATTATTGGTGGAAAGGCAAAATCAAAAAAACCAGTGAAGTAATGATGATATTAAAGACTTCGAAAAAAGCCTTGCCCTTGCTCATCCAAAGGCTTAAAAATCTTCACCCTTATCAAGTACCTGAAATATTAGCCATTCGCGTAGATAACGGTTATCCTACTTATTTAAAATGGGTAATCCGCGAAACAAAGTAATAGCATAAAACAATTTCTAACTTCTAACTCTCCTAAACCTATGTCTCGTCATCGTTCTCTTCATGGCAGTACTGCTTTAGCAGCCAAACGCAATGTTTTAAAACGTCTGGAGCGTATCGATTTACTTAAAAAACGCGGCAGATGGAAACCCGGTGATCGTGCCCTTGGATTGCCCAAGACAAAGCCAGAAGTATAAATAAGACTCCGATAAAGCACCCGATGGTTCTGGAAATGGAAGAGCCAATAAAGACTTCACGGGTCCGTCTTAATGTATTTTTAGCATCCGCAGGTTTTGGTTCGCGTAGATCGGTCGAGGAATTAATCTTTAATAATAAAGTTACCGTCAATGGCCAGGCTATTCAAAACCTAGCAACACGTGTAGATCCACAGCGCGATAAAGTTATATGTAATGGCAAGCTTGTGGTGCCTCTTAATCTCCGGTATGTAATGCTCCATAAGCCTATCGGCTATGCTTGCACACGTCGAGATCCACATGCCGCAAAAACTATTTACGATCTTTTACCATTAGAATTACATTCTTTGGTATATGCAGGACGATTGGATGTGGATTCCGAAGGATTACTTCTTTTAAGTAATGACGGAGCTTGGATTAACCAAGTGACCCATCCAAAATATCAAACCATTAAAACCTATGAAGTAGAAGTAGAAGGACAACCACAAAAAAGCGTCCTAGAGACAGCATGTCGCGGCATTTACAGTAAAGGACAACGATTAAAAATAGCATCTGCTCAATTTTTGTCGAAATCGCAAAAGTCGACACGCCTTCAGATAACGCTTTGCGAAGGTAAAAACCGTGAACTTCGACGCATCCTTGGAGCTCTTCATCATCCAGTCATCCGCTTGCAGCGTATTGCGATTGGAAACCTAAAAATCGGTGATCTCAAAATATGCCAGTGGCGAGATTTAAACGCCAAAGAAATTGCTCAAGCTCTATCTAGCATTCGACCACCACACGCGGAAAAATTTTGCAAAACAGAGATTAATCCTGTTAAGTTATTGCCGTTGCGTCCCTGCAACGGAAATCCATTAAACTTATGAAAACAAAAAATCCTTTCCTTATCCTCGGAATAATTAGCGCAACGATTCTTTTTGCACAAAATGTTCCTTTGGAAAAAGGAACCATTACCGGCGATCGAGTGAATGTACGCGCGCGCGCGTTGGGTACAGCCGAAATTTGTTGCCAATTGGATAAAGGCGATCCTGTGGAAATTTTTGAACGTCGTTTAGTCTCGACTAGTGGCAGTAATACTGAAGAGTGGGTGCGTATCGTGCTCCCAGAAAAAGCAAATGTTTGGTTGCAATCTAGTTTTA
>CAZNSF010000370.1:0-6680 GCA_964575565.1 uncultured Verrucomicrobiota bacterium
TCTGTTAACCAGCCGCTTGGCACTTCAAAAAGCGCATAAGCAAAGATAAACGCGCTAAAGATATAACCGGTTTGTGAATCCGTAAGACCTAATTCTGTTTTGATGGATGGAATGAGTGTGGAAATGCAAACACGATCCACATAAGCGATAGCTGTTAAAATGAGTGTAAACCCAAGCACCTTATAACGCATTTGTGTAGGCACATCAGTAGCTGCTGGTGATCGTGTTGTGGTGCGGGGCAATCCGTTTTCCATGATACTTATTTTATAAAGCTTTTATAAAACATCCGATAAGTGTCATCTTTAAGTTGGATGACTGCAGGATCGGCCACTCCACTTTTATCAGGGCTATTGGCTGTGGACGCTAAGCGTAAGCCTTCTATCTTCCAATCTTTGCCATCGACCGAAAAAGCGCTCCAAATACTCATCGGTTGCCCAGGAGAAGCATTTTGATGAAAAAACATGCGAAAACCACCATTCACTGGGATTGTATCGCTAACAGACCCTCCTAAATCCAGCGTTTTAATAGCGCGAAATTCAAGCCCATCTTTCGATTCAGCTAAAAGAAGTCGTGGGCCCATCGAAAGATACATTATCCAGCCGTTGGGTGTTTCAAAGATATCAGGATCTGTTATTTGCGGATAACGGTTATCATCAAAAATAACCACCATATTTGGAAAGTTAATTCCATCTTCTGAATCGTGATAGGCGATACGGCCTTCTTCTCTTCCTTGTTTTAGAAACACACGATACTTGCCAGATTTTAAAAGGATCACATTAGGATCCGCGCCCAGCAAATCGGTTCGTTTAAAGTCCCATTCACCGTTTGTATTTTCAATTCCAACACTGATACTGCGGTTGCGGGCATCCACAAAATAAATTCGTGTTTTGCCATCAAAATCCACGATGGCATCAGGCACCGAAGCTTGTTCGATAATCACTTTGCCATCGCTCTTCCATGTAAGACCGTCTTTGGAAGTGGCGCTTAAGATTTGATGATTCCATGGGCCATCTCTTTGTTGAGCAGCTTGCGGTTGAGATGAAAGAGGTTTTCTTCTTTGTTCTTCGTTAAATGCATCTTGAGGGAATGGATTAAAATCTATTTGGATACTTTGACTATCTTTACGAGGTTCTCCTGTGACAATCATGAGATGCCGGCCGTTTATAGTTGGGGCAACACCGGGATCCGCGCCTTGCCCGAGGCCATCGCCAGCCAGTTTCCAAGAGGAACCATCCGTGGATATCGCTGACCATATTCCTTTTTCTCCAGAGCCGTAGAATCGAAAACCATTTGTCGTGGCCAGAGCGCATCCAAGCCAACGGTGACGACCGTCTATATGAACATCCTCAAGCCGTTTAAAGTTTAAGCCATCTTCCGAAACGGCATGATATCCATAGCCATCCTTTTGCTCAATAGGAACGTATAAATGCCAAGATTTACCGAGACGTGTTACGGCGCAATCAACTACCTTTTCACCATCCACACCGAAACGCATACCTTCTTCAAAAGTATAATGGATGCCGTCTAAAGAGATTGCTGAATAAATAGCGGGTGTGCGCGCTTGTTTATGATGGGAAGTAAAAAAGAGGCGTATTTGGCCATCTTCTAATAAAGTGAGAGTAGGATCGAAGGGTCGCATATAATCCTCTGGCAACCCATTTACAACAATAGATTCTGGATCGCTCCAGGTCTTTCCATGATCGCTCGAAAAACAAACTGCCACGCGATCGAAGGAGTCGCGTTTTTCGATTGGAAACCATTGGAAAGCAGCGATAAGTTTACCTTGGGCATCTTGAATCAGAGAGGGGACTCCTCCGCGTTCGGCAAAAACTTTAAATTTTTCGAACTTTAAACCATCAGAAGATTCGAGAATATAAAGATCACGATTCCACGGTCCATCGATAGGCAATGTTGATGGTTGAGCGAAAAGGGTAGCAAGATGAACAGTACCCCAAAAAACAACAAAAAAGAAAGGAAGCGAATATTTTAAAGGGGCGTTGATTTTGTTCATCAGTGGGGAGGGGATTATCTTATAAGAATTGTTACATTTCACGTGTTTCTAAGTTCAAATCAACAGCAGTATCCAAAAGTCGTACTACTTGTTTTAATTTGAGCTCATAAAAAGCGAAACGTCCACGATTACGGTAGCGTACTACCTGCATGTTACGAAGGATAGCCAGATGTTGACTAATAGTAGCCTGGTGACGCTTGGTAAAGCGTGCTAATGCGCTAACTGTTTTTGGGCCATGTTGCAGATGGCGCACAATCTGGAATCGAATGGGTTCACCTAAACATTCTAGAAGCATTGATGCACGAAAATCACTTTCTTTCATTGTCATATTGTTAATTAACAATATAACAATATATAGAGCAAGGAAGTTTATGGAAAACCTTCATGCCAACCATACACACTTTAAATCGAACGAGTTGTAATATATCAATCATGCACCAGTGATTTAACCAAATCGAACGACGGTTTTTTGGCTATTCTATTTTTTGGGGAAACGATTTGCCTAAACTTCGGCTCATTTGTTTTTGAATTCGGATGTCGCAAATGGAAAAGGAGGGGTTTGGGGAGGAATTTTCCATTTGCTCCTCTTTTTCGAGTGCGGCGGATAAGTTCTTCGCCAACACCTTTTCTTTGGTAAGAATCTCTTACAGCTAAGTCGGCAAGATACGTTACGAAACTAAAATCTGTAAGAGAACGTGAGATCCCAACCAAAAGACTTTTGTCCCAAGCTGTTATTATAAGATTTGCATGCTTTAACATAGCAGCCATCCGCTTCCGATCATCAATCGGCCTTCTTTTACCCAACGTTGAAGCTCGGTATAACTCGATGACTTCCGTGAGATCCAAATCATTTCCTGTGCGATAAGTAATCATAGTAATGCCCGTTTTAGCTATTGATAGGTTCTAGATATTGCCAGTAAGGCCAGCACTTATTCTCTATAAATCTTCACTAAAATCTTTCCATCTTTATTCACAAACCCTCTATACATACCGGGAGTGCTGAAGGGAGTGGTGATATTCCCTTTTGCATCAATGGCTATCAATCCGCCTCCGCCGCCTTGTTTCTTTAATTTTAAGATTACGTTTTCTGCAGCTTCTTTGAGATTCATTCCTTTATATTCCATAAGCGCGGAAACATCGTAAGCAGCCACATAACGAATAAAATATTCGCCATGACCAGTGCACGATACGGCGCAGGTTTTGTTATTGGCATAAGTTCCTGCGCCAATAACTGCCGAATCACCTACACGTCCAAACTTTTTATTCGTCATGCCGCCTGTCGAAGTGCCCGCAGCAAGGTTTTCATCTTGATCTAGCGCTACGGCGCCTACCGTTCCAAATTTTTCACCTGCACCCGCAGAAGGCCAAGGGGTACTTAGCTGTGCCATGCTCCACGCAGACTTGAGAGCCGCCCCTTCTTTCTTCATTTTTTGGAATTGTTCCCATCTGGTTTTATCAAAAAAATAAGATGGCGCTACGATTTTGAGGCCGCTTTCTTTCGCAAACTTTTCTGCGCCTTTGCCGATAAGTAGGACATGATCTGATTTTTCCATCACCTCGCGCGCCGCAGAAATCGGATTTTTAATGGTACAAACCGCTGCTACAGCGCCAGCTTGGAAATTTTTGCCATCCATGATCGATGCATCCATTTCATTTTTTCCATTACTGGTAAAGACAGAGCCTTTGCCTGCGTTAAAGAGAGGGGAGTCCTCAAGAATTTTTACAGCAACCTCAACAGCATCAACCGCAGTCTTACCCTTTTTTAGAGTATTCCACCCAGTCCGAAGAGCTTCAGAAAGTTTTGCGATGTAACGTTTCTCGAGGCTAGGAGATATATTTTCTTTAAGAATCGTTCCTGCGCCACCGTGGATAGCAATTGCGAAATTTCCCATAGAAAGATGAAAATTTAAGCCACAGATTGCAGGAGATAAAGCTAATTTCTCGCCCGCCTTCGCCCCCGGGCGTGGAAGGGAAACAACGGGTCGGTCCTTGAAAATTGAATTGATGGGGATGTTGATGGGGGATAGTGACTCGCTTCTAAAAATGCGCCACGCTATGTATCAATGTATTAATACGTGATAAATAACCAAAAGCTGGATAATGATTTCATTGAATTATCTCACGTCGGTATAATATGGATTATATACCTTGCAAAGTTGGGTCAACAGCAAGTTTTGGCTATGATTTCAATTGAAATACGCGAGTTTTATCGCCATACTTGCCCGGTTCCTGAAAGTATGGAAAACTACTTAATAATAAGTTCGGCCGAAGGGTGGAGGGAGAATTCGTTATGAAGTGGTGTCTTGAGCTCTGCGCAACAGCGTTCCTGGCTGGCCTGCTCGCCGTGCCGTGCCGTGCTGGCGAAGTGGGGGACTATCTCACCAAGGATGGCAAACTGAAGGAGGCGGTCACAGTCAGAATTGGCGGGAAACAGATCTTTGCTCCCCCGGACGAGGTCTGGATTATCGAATCGTCGGGCGATTGGGCGTTAGGATCCACCGACTCCAAGGGCAAGCTTAGTTCCAAGCAGCTGGCCGCCTTGGCTCAGCACCTAGCGACCCAAGATTTCAACTCCCTCCCCAAAAGACAGGGTTACCAGCCAAAGGATGTGGACAGCGGCTACGAATACGTTGTGATCGCATTCGGTAAGAAGGAGGCCGGGTTCTACATCAAGTCGGGTGAATCACCGGCCGACTACGTCCCGAGACCCGGCGATGCGAAAGCCACAGCATGGTCACAGTTCATAGCGTTGGAATTCGTTTTGGCCGACATCCTCCAAATGTCCAAAGTCAGGGCAGAGTTATGGGATAAAAAAAGCGGACGGGGCAAGGCAAAGTAAAGTGCTTGGCCTATCGAAACAAAACGGCACCTCCAAACAATCAGGCCGAACCTATATTTATCATTAGGAGGACCAATGAGCGAACCGTGGCCATACGATCTTCCGATCTTTTGCCGAGCGCACCGGGCCAGTTCGCCGGACGGCGGGATCGTGGCTGAGATTGAAGAAGCATTCGAGCTGGGGATGAGCAATCCAACGTCCGGCACATTAAAACTGTCGATAGGCCTACAGCTAGATCGGTGCAATCCAAGCTTTATTTGGTCAGAAGACTCACGGTATCTGGCAGTCCCTCGATACTTCGTTCGGTTCGGGCTGTTCCGCCGGCAACGCATGGTCATCATCGACGCCTTGGAACGAAAGGCCGTCGCCTCTCCAGAGATGGCCTTCTACTATCAACCCGAGTCATTCTCGAATGGTCTGCTCGTTGCCACTAAGGAACCGTGTTTTTCTGCCAAAAGCGTTACGTGGCGGATTCCAGAGGAGTTAGCGAGGTTCACGTCAGTAGCGTTGGAGACGGCGAGGTAAAGAAGCTTTTGAATTTGAAATCAAATTTTTCACACCTTGCGTCTCAGGCCCAACGTTAAAACTCAATTCCTCTCCGAGCTTTAATACCCTGATCAAAATGATGCTTGATCTTGCGCATTTCAGTAACCACGTCAGCGCGTGCGATTAAATCTTCGTGAGCATAACGCCCTGTAAAAACAAGTTCAACATGCGGTGGACGTTTCTCGATAAGTGCCACCGCTTTCTCCACGGGAATGAGACCGCGATGAATACAATAATTAATTTCATCGATGATCACTAAATCATACTCGCCACGAACCAAAATTTTTTCTAGCTCTTCCATTTCTTTAGCGAGAGCGAGTTTCATGGTTTCGATATGTTCAGGGATCTCTTTGCTTTTCGAAAGAATCCAATCCTGTTCCACATTGCGATAGGTAAGGTTTGGATGCAGGGTAGGGCAGATAGTTAGCTCGCCTGTTTTCCAGCGAGGCTTTAGCATTCGTAAGTAGTAAACATGGAAACCGCAGCCGAGCGCTCTTAGCATGAGCCCCATGGAGGCTGTGCTTTTGCCTTTGCCTTCGCCTGTATAAATTTGGAACGCGCCTTGTTTAAGGCGCGGTTGGGCTGTGGATATCGGTTCTTCGATTTCAATATTCATAGGCTAGAGTTAGGTATTGAGAAACCCTCGCCTTAAGGCGAAAGCTTCAGCATTTCGGATTTTCTCACGAAGCACTCAGAGTAACAGAGGAAGATTTGTCCGATTTTTGAGATGGAAAATCGGATAAAAGGCTCGATGAACCAGATTCTGATCTAATGGACAGCCATTGCCAGATGTTTCCTCTCAAAACATCTGGCAATTTTCTCCGAGACTCTGCTCTCTCTGTGAGAGATTCTTTCATCTTATATTTTCTTTTATTAATTCAAACTAATTGAAATCACTAGAAAAATGATAGAAGAAAAAGTTATCACATACCAGAAACAACAAAGGCTGGAAGTAATATCATGGGCTGCGGCATTTCGACCTTCTCGATTAAAAATAGGCCCCGTAATTTTTCGGCCTTCATAAAAATTTTCTCCTCCTAATCGTATACCAGTGGCATAGGCCATTGCTGCCTCGCTCCAACCAGCATTCGGACTAGCATGAGTCTTCGATTCTTTGCAAACGCTAGACCAATAACGCAACCCATTCTGGGAGGCGAATAACACCGCGCAAATTCGTGCAGGCAGCCAACTGAAAACATCGTCGATTCGCGCAGATGCTTTACCAAAGTATTCATAAGCGAGAGTGCGATGTCCTACTAACGAATCTAAAGTATTAGCTATTCG
>CAZNSF010000371.1:0-2539 GCA_964575565.1 uncultured Verrucomicrobiota bacterium
TAAAATTTCGTTTTGACGGTTCGTTGGTTGAATCCAATCAGGATGTTCACGAATATAACGAATCAACCACTCCTGATGAGCGCTCATCTTAAAAAAGTAATTTTCTTCTTCCAGCTCAATCACTTCGCCAAAATGCGATGGGAATTTTCCATCCACCATTTCCTTTTCCGTAACAAATTGTTCAGCGGTCTTGCTATACCACCCATGATATTTCTTTTTATAAATGGTCCCCTTTGCATGCAGCTTGGAAAGAATATCTTGCACCACTTTTTTATGGCGTGGTTCAGTGGTTCGCACAAAATCATCATAGGAAATATTTAGTGCTTTCCATAGACTCAAAAAATGCGGCGCCATTTCATCGCAATGTTGTTGAGGGGGAATGCCGCGTTTCTCGGCAGCTTGCTGAACCTTTACGCCATGTTCATCCAGGCCGGTAAGGAAAAAAGTTTTTTGCCCTCGTTGACGCCGATAGCGAGCCTGCACATCCGCCCAAATGGTTGTCGAGGCATGACCAATATGGGGGCGGTCATTGACGTAATAAATCGGTGTCGTGATATAAAAAGTCTTATCCATGTATTCAGCTCCGCTCCATTAATAAGTGACTTGTCCAAAATGTCAACCCACGGTAGATTACCTCTACTAAGTACTTTGTAAAATTTAGACCATGGCTATCCCATCAAACATTAAAGAATTAGAAGAAATCAAACGGGAACACGCGAGTGATCCTGTTAAAAGATGGCGCCAAATTCAGGATGCCATTACTTGGGCTGAATTAAATATGAAACCGGAGTTTCGCCGCAATCGACCACGTGCACCGCATCCTTTCTGTCAGATAAATGAGAATGAAAGTAGCAGCCATCAACCCTGATGAATGGATGCTAGAAGTCATCTCATAAATACCAATGCGTGGCGTTGCTGCACATTTTCGTGATGGGCAAGGCGCGCGACCGCAGCGATACCCGCAGTGGTCTCGTGAGGGAGCGCAACACCGCCCATCACGAAAAGGCGCGCAACCCTCCGGGCAAAGGCTCTTTTAGGCGACTCCATCGTTGACTCCGCAGTCAAAGCCCCTGCGGGGATTCTCCTGCCTCGCCGTCTTGGATTCGCCCAAAATAGCTCCTTGCGCGACGCATCGGTATTTATGAGATGACTTCCAATGCCGTCTTAGTTCCACTCGTTTTCCGTTGTCCAGAAGCGTGGATTTTTCCTAAATGATCATCTGAACACGAAGAATCTGTGGGTGGATCTTTTCGAAGTTTTTCGATGATGCCCGGTAATACCTGGATTGTCTTATCCACATCGGTTTCTGTATTATAAACTGAAAGACTAAATCGAATGGCGCCGCGCGCACGCGCAGAACTAAGACCCATCGCTTTTAAAACATGGGATGGATCTAAAGAACCCGTGGTACAGGCCGATCCTGCTGAAGCACAGATGCCCTTCTGATCCAAAAGAAGAAGGGCTGATTCAGCTTCCACATGATCAAAAGAAATATTGGAAGTATTTGGAAGCCGCTGTTTTTTGTGTCCATTAAGGTAAGTATCCGGAATGGTTGAAAGGATGGAATTTTCGAGTTTATCGCGTAATGTCTTTACGCGTGTGTTTTCATCTTCCATCCGTGCTGCAGCCAATTCACAAGCTTTTCCAAATCCAACAATAGAAGCCACATTTTCGGTTCCGCCACGCTTGCCGCGTTCTTGGCCTCCTCCCATAATAGTGGGCAAATAACGTGTGTGACGTCGTATATAGAGCGCACCTACTCCTTTCGGGGTATGTAATTTGTGTCCTACCATCGAAAGCATATCAATTTTGCTTTTACTAAGATTAATTGGGATTTTACCGACCGCTTGCACCGCATCGGTATGGAATAGAACACCTTTCAATTTACAAAATTCGGCAATTTCTTCGACAGGTAAAAGAACACCTGTTTCGTTATTTGCCCACATTACGGAGCAAATAGCGGTTTCTTCATCCACTGCTTTTTCGACTTCACGAAAATCAATGGTTCCATCCGGTTGCACAGGCATCAAGATAACCTCGATCCCTTTCTTCTTAAGAAACTCGAATTGTTTAATAATGGCAGAATGTTCTACAGCAGTAGTAACAATCTTTTTTTTATGAGTCGTTTCTAAGGCGGAATTAATTGCAGCATTATCACTTTCGGTGCCGCACGATGTAAAAAAGATTTCTTTAGGATCTGCTCCAACAAGGGCGGCTACTTGGCCACGAGCTTTTTCAATAAAAGCAGAAATTTGTTTTCCAAAACGATAAACGCTAGAAGGATTGCCCCAATATTCCGTAAGAAAAGGGCGCATTTCTTCAAAGACTTCGGGTGCTACGCAGGTGGTAGCATTATTATCGAGATAAACAATATCTTTAGATTCTTTAAGCATAGTAAAATCCTTCATCAGCCGGTCAGTTTATCCTACCGTTGCTCTTTATTCTTTGCAAGAGTGGAAGAAGTAGCTCCAAAAATCAGATCGCGCAAACAAGGATACCCATTTACCAAATCACCGGCAGATTCGTGCAAAATATTCTT
>CAZNSF010000372.1:0-4979 GCA_964575565.1 uncultured Verrucomicrobiota bacterium
TCAAGCCCATGAAGCCATTCACGTTCGTAATATGAGCGACAAGATTATTTTTTGGAACAAAGGCGCGGAACGGATTTATGGCTGGACTACGGCTGAGGCTGTTGGTCAAAAGGCAGACCGTCTTTTGTATAAGGATACTGCAGTATTTCAAAAACTTAAACAAAAGCTGATCGATGAAAAGGGGGAATGGACTGGTGAACTGGTGCATGCTACCAAGAGCGGTCAGGAAGTCATTGTCGAAAGCCATTGGACCTTGGTGCGCGATAGCGAAGGACGTCCCAAGTCTTTCCTTATTATTGGTACAGATATCACGGAACGTAAGCGCACCGAAGTAAGAATCCGTGAACTCGTGATTCTCCTCGAACAGGCTCATGACGCGATCATTATTCGCAATATGGAAGATGTGATTCTTTTTTGGAATAAAGGAGCAGAACATTTGTACGGTTGGGCTGCAGCTGAAGCTATTGGCCAAAAAGCAGATGAGTTTCTTTACAAGGAGAGCCCCAGATTTCACGAGGCTAAACAGAGGTTGCTTGAAAATGGCGAGTGGCTTGGCGAATTAATGTACATGACAAGAGAAGGGCGAGAAATTATTGTTGAAGCCCACTGGATGTTAACGCGCGATCACAAAAAACAGCCCAAGTCTATTTTGATGATCAACACAAAAACTCGGACACAAAAACAAGGTTGATTTTTTTAAGAGCTTCTTATGAATGAGGATAAGTCCTTCTTAAAATCGAATATTTCCAAAGAAGAGTCCGTAAAGCCTTTCGCAACTTTTGTTAAGAATGGGTTTTATGCAGTGACTACAGATGTATTCGCCGCTCTTATTTTTTTAGAAGGCGCCACTCTTGCTCTTACTGGAACAAGACCATCTGTAGATTCGTTCTTTTATTGGCTTACTGTTTTTCTGCCCCTTTCTTCAGTGGAGACATCCCTCTTTTTAGGAAGCTTGCTAGGAACGTGCCTAGTTATCTTAGCTTGGAGTATTAAGCAAAAAACAGATGGAGCCTATTTTATAACCCTTACACTTTTTGCTCTTGGTATTTTTTTCTCTTTACTAAAGGGGTTTGATTATAAAGAGGCTATTATCTTAAGCCTTCTTTTTATTGCATTACTGCCTCAGCGAAAAAGTTTCTATCGGCAGGCCGCATTTGTTGGAGAACGTTTTACTCTTAGATGGATTTTAGCTGTTTTAGCAATAGTAGGAAGTATTGCCATTAGCTTAGTTTTTTACCAACAAATGGCAAATAACGACTGTCCTTGGTGGAAATTTGTTTTACAAAAAGATCTTTCTCCACCGCTTCGTATAGGTGCAGGCATTTTATCTATCATCGTTTTTTTTGCTGCCTGGCGACTCTTACGTCCTGCACGCCTAGCTTTTGCACGCTCAACACCAGAAGAACTTGAAAAAGCCTGTAGGGTTGTGAACACCTCCAAAAGTACTGCTGCCTACTTAGCTCTTTTAGGAGATAAAAGATTTATTTTTAGTGAAACTGGGAATTCGTTTTTGATGTATAATATTTATGGGGATAGCTGGATTGCTTTAAATGCATCTGTTGGCCCTGAAATGGAACGGAAAAATTTGGTTTGGCGTTTTCATGCCATGTGTGATCGGTATGGAGGACGGCCTGTGTTTTGGGATATAGGACAAAGAGATTTTTCTCTTTATCTTGATCTTGGGCTTTCGTTCTTCAAAATAGGTGAAGAGGCTTTAGTGCCATTAGCCGATTTTTCGCTGGAGACTATTGGAAATAAAAACTTTCGCCATATTTATCATAAAGCTGAAAACGAAGGATGTGCTTTTGCAATCGTTTCTCGAGAAGAAGTTCCCGTTATTCTTCCTAGGCTGGCTTCTATATCCGAAGATTGGTTGCATCGGAAAAATACAAAAGAAAAGGGTTTTTGTTTGGGGTTTTACAACGAGGACTATTTAAAACGATTACCGGTTGCGATTGTAAAACGAGGAGGAGAAATCGTAGCTTTTGCTAATCTTTGGATGGGAGCCGAGAAGGAAGAACTCTCGGTCGATTTAATGCGGTTTACCTCCAATGCTCCACAAAGTCTTATAGAATATCTTTTTCTCAGTTTAATGCTGTGGGGAAAAGAACAAGGTTATAAGTATTTTAATCTTGGGTTATCTCCCCTTTCGGGTATTCAAACCCAAGATAGCGCTTCTATGTGGAATAAAATAGGTAGCGCTTTGTTTAATTATGGCGAAAAGATTTATAATTTTCATGGCCTTAGAATTTATAAAGAAAAATATAAGCCGATATGGGAACCGAAATACTTAGCTTGTAAAGGAGGATTCTCTTCGTTTGGCTCCTCCATCGACTTAGCGACTTTAATTTCAGGAGGGTTAAAAGGTATTTTTTCAAAATAATAATACCACGCTTGTCTTAGAGTATTCTTAAGGTCCCCATGAACAAAGATTATTTATCTTCTAGCTATGAGACTGTTCGATTTCTTTCGCAAGGGGATGGACTAGTCGGCCGACTTTTTCTCCCAAACACCAGTGGCTGTTTCCCAACGGTACTGGTTTGCCACGGGCTTTTTGGTTTTAAAGATAAATATTCTGAACTTGCCGAATTTCTTGTTAATCATGGAATTGCTGTTTTGGCCATGGATATGCATGGCCACGGTGAGAGTGGAGGAGAGCGATTTGTGTTTCATCTGCCTACATGGATTGCAGATATCCAGGCTGGTCTCAATTTTTTAACAACACACGAGCGTATTGATTCAACCCGGATAGCAGGCTTTGGAGTTTCTTCCGGAGCCACAGCTCTTCTGGAAGCTGCTTTGGTGGAGCCTCGTTTAAAAGCGCTCATTACTTTGAGTGCTTCGGTTCAAAACCACTGTACATTTTTAGAAACAATCGCTCTTTATATCTCATTGAGCCTTGGAATTATCCACAAGAAATTTACACAGCGAAACTTCCGTCTATCGTTATTAAGGGAACTAAATAAGACTGAATTTACTTTTGACCCTGCCATCAATGCCTCATGGCGCGCAGAATCTCGTGTGCAACAGGCTTTTGCTTCTATGCCATTTCCAGGCACTGCTGAAGCGCATTTGATCGATACGATCAAATGCGTAGGGAAAATTCTTGTGCCAACGCTTGTCCTCCATGGTGCGGAAGATCGTGTAGAACCTCTCCATAGCGCACAAGATTTCTACGAAGCGCTCACGTGTGAGAAAGCTATTCACATTATTCCAGACACGGGGCATTTAGGTCATTTGGATCGGAATCGGAAAAAAATATTTGAGCTCACCACCGAATGGGTAAAATCTAAACTTTTTAAAAGCGAGACCTCTTCCCAAATTTCCTTGGACAAAAGTTAGGATTTTGCCCACTGGATTAACTCGACTTCGTAACCTTCAGGCGCATCGACAAACGCAAAAACATTGCCACTAGAACTTTTAGTGGGGCCATCGCTTAACTTGCAGCCTTTCTTTTCGATTTCTTTAACAAAATCATCAAGATTATCCACTTCGAATGCCAGATGGGTAAGATCTGCTTGTACTTGAACCGGTCCACTGGAAGGGAAGTAACAAATCTCAATCGTTTCTTCGCTTTGAGGTGCTTTCAGAAATACTAGTTCAGATCCTCGTGGGGATTTATGACGGCTAACTTCTTTTAAACCCAGGACATCGCGGTAAAACTTTACTGTTTTTTCTAAGTCGTTGACTCGATACCGAGTGTGTAAAAGTTTTTTAATGTGTGCCATTTTTTAAATCATGTAGAATTTTTATCAATAGAACTTGTGTCAGAATCCAAAAGCGAGAAGTTTATATTCGAGATATCACGTTCACGAAAACTTTTAAGGAGGGAAGCAAGTTGAGCATTGATATTAGCTGTGTAAAATCGGACAAGGCCAACGGTCGTAGATTCCCCAAAGACAGTGATGATAATGGTGTGTTCATCTAGAGCACTCATAAAGATGTGTTGACCTTTGCCTTGATGATAAAGGGCGCCAAACTCATTCTCGCCAATACGACATGCCAATTCTTTGGTGGCAGCAAAGGAACCAGCAGCAAGCGCTGCAACGATGGTGATATCAATGGAATTGGCTTTTCCTTGTTGAGCGATTACCGTTCCACCTTTATCGATCACCGCAGTGAGAGTGGCATCGGACTTTTTAAGATAATCCGTTAAAAGATTGTCTAATGCGGTGACATCTTCTTTGGTTAATAAGGGGATGGTTTCCATAAGATATTGTTTGAACAGCTTGAAATAGATTATCTAATGGTTGATGTAAATACAGAGTCTTTGGCGCGTTTAGTGGTGGTATCGCTTTCCTTAGTAAATTTTTGGAGAAGGAGGCGAGAAATAGTATTGAGTGTAGTAAAGACATTTTGGCCGGTGCTAGCCACCGCTTCGAATGATTGCACACGGACTTTACGACTGTTAAGGGTATATTCTAGGTAATTGATAGGCGCTATATTTGGCATATCTCGTTTGTTATACTGCAAAACGTAAGGGATGTGATCGAGATTAAGATTCTGTTTTGTCAGATTTTCTTCAAGATTTTTAAGGCTCTCGATATTTTCTTCCATTTTTTCTAGTTGCGAATCAGCTACAAAAACGATGCCATCCACACTCCGTAATACCAGTTGGCGCGTGGTATTGTAAATTACTTGGCCCGGGACCGTATAAAGTTGAAATTTGGCCTTAAAGCCTTTGATCATCATCGAGCTTAACGGCAGAAAATCGAAAAAGAGCGTACGATCGGCTGCGGTAGCTAAGGAGACGAGATCTCCTTTGTTTTCCTGGGTGATCTGGCTATGGATATAAGTAAGATTGGTTGTCTTGCCACACAAGGCTGGTCCGTAATAAACAATCTTAAACTGAATCTCTTTATTAGCGTAATTGATGATCGACATAGCGCTAGATCGATTTTTTTTGTTGTTGATAATAACGAGCAATTTCTCGAACGAGATTCGAGTTTTGTTCTTCAAACTCCGGAGTAACAGATTCT
>CAZNSF010000373.1:0-3875 GCA_964575565.1 uncultured Verrucomicrobiota bacterium
CAGAGCGCCAGTATATACGTCTTTTAACCATTGTTCAAAGACAGGGCGGAACAATTCGAGCCAGGACATTGTACGAATTAAAGGATGGCACCCAAATCAATATCATTTTTCAGCCAGATGGGCTTCGTTCTTTTCAGAGTGAGTACAAACATTGTAAAAAGGGTTACATTCAAAGGCAGCCAGTCCGCATCCTTCCACTAAAGCGTGTCATTGCTAGTAAGCGCGCTTCGGGTCGCGATAAAGATATAGCAGCATTGCCCATTCTAGAACGAACTTTGCGACTCTCTCACCGCCTAAAACAGAAATCTTTTAAAAGGCTAGCAAGAACTCGGAAATAATACCGACTCTTCTTTGTTCGTGTAGACAAATTTTTAGCCTAGAGGCGTCCTTCTCTATAAGCATGTCTTCATCTACTCTCGAACGTCTTTATGATGAACATGCCCAAAGCTTGTTCGGATTCCTTTTAAATTTTACAAGGAATGAAGCGGATACACGTGATATCTTGCAGGAGGTTTTCCTCAAATTAGCTAAACGGCCTGGATTACTTGAGGGAGTAAGAGACTGCCGAGCTTTCCTTTTGCAATTGGCTCGCAACCAAGCCATCGACCTCATGCGACGACGCAGCACACGTCAAAGAAACTACGATCAATTAGCAGCCGAAACCGTGGAGATTTTTTTGGAAACATCTAATGTTGATGAAGAGACATTTCGGCAAGCTCTTGAGAAAGCCCTAAGCGAATTGCCAGATGACCAGCGAATGGTGATCCATTTAAAACTCTGGGAAGAGATGACTTTCGATGCCATTGCAGAAATTCTGGAAATTTCGGGCAATACAGCAGCCAGCCGTTATCGTTATGGAATAGACAAATTACGCGAGGAGTTGCGTCCACTTTATAAGGAGATCACATGAACTTCGATGAATTCGAAAAACGCTTAAAAAAACAAACTTTCCGAGCTATTCCGAGTGAATGGCGAAAAGAAATACTTAAAGCTGTTACCATAGGAGAAAGTACGGAGATTGGAGGGCTTCGTACAAAACCTTCCTTTTGGCGTCAATGGTTATGGCCATCACCGATAGCATGGGGAGGGGTAGCAGCTGCGTGGATTGTGATTATAGCTCTGAATATGGCAACACCAAGGCCAGATGGTTTATCGAATATAGATTTAGCTACTTTTCAAAAGGAAGCCTTGCGCTTCCTTGTAGCCCAAAGGCAAGTATTGGAAATGGAAAATGGAATGTAATCTTAAATTTAAAACCTACAATTGAACCCGCGAAACACACAAAAAACACTAAATTTTAGCGCACTTTAGCGTTTTTAGCGGGCACATTGCTCTTTTTTTAAACTAAAATGGGAACACCTTTAAATAATCAGTTAAAGCAAAAACCGCGTAAAATTTGGCGTTGGATACGACGCCTTGCTTTTATTTTAGCATCTCTAGTAACCCTTGTAGTTTTGTTTTATTCCGTTGAAAACTGGCGAGGACAGCGCGCATGGGAAAAATATAAAAAAGAGTTAGAAGCAAAAGGCGAAAAACTTGATTTAGCAGCGTTCATTCCTCCACCTGTGCCTGATGAGCAGAATTTTGCAATGACGCCGCTCTTTAAGCCTTTATTTGATTACGATGGTACATCTCCAAATATACGTTATCGAGATACCAATGCTGTCGCACGGTTGCAATCTATCGGCCCATACCAAAAAGGTAAAAATTCAGGACAAGAAACTTTTGGTGACTGGGCAGTAGGCAAACGGATTAACTTAAAAACATGGCAAGATTATTATCGTAGCTCAACCGACTTTTCAATGACTAATCAACCACAGACACCTGCGCGTGATGTATTATTAGCGCTAAGCAAGTATGATGTTGAATTAAGTGAGATTGTAGAAGGGAGTCGTCGACCTTACGCGCGTTTTCCAATTTATCCCGAGAAAGCATCCTACGCTTATTTTGGAGATAATCAGTCCACACAACATCTTTTGGTACAAATGAATTTCGGTAAACTTTTGGAGTTACATGCTATAGCAAATCTAGAGCTTGGTGAATCTGAACAAGCAATGCAAGATATACTAGCATGCTTGCGTTTACGGGAATCGGTTTGCAAGGAGCCATTTTTGATGTCACATATAATTGGGAGTTCGCTGGAATGGATGGCATTACAGATAATTTGGGAGGGGATAGCCGACCGTTGTTGGACAGAAACGCAATTAAAGACTTTTGAAGCCGAGCTTGGGGGAATAGATCTTCTTACTAATTTCGTTTATGTTTTACGCTACGAGCGAGCTCAGTTTAATAATGTCCTTAGTTCATTTGCTGCAATAGGTCCCGTTGAAGGGCTTAGGCGGTATCTTGATCAACGTTATAAAGTAGATGAAGATTCGTTGGAGGGGTCACTTTTGGTTTACAATTTAGTTCCTCGTCGACGGTGTTATCAAAATCTAATATGGGGAAACCAATATTTTCAGGAGAAAATTTTACCTCGTATAGATATCGAGAAACAACGTTTGGATGTTAATGGTTATAAGCAAGGTGAGGATTTTTTAGATACCTTCCATCCTACGCCTAACAATGTGCTCGCGTGGGTTTTTCTTTTAATTACAACAGAAGGTTCACAAAGACCTATAAGGTTTGCGTTCAACCAAACCTCAATTAACGAAGCGCGAATTGCTTGTGCTCTAGAACGCTATCGCCTTGCCTATGGAAAGCTTCCAGATCAACTCAAAGCGCTTGTACCTCAATTTATTGAAAAATTACCTCATGATGTCATTACCGGTGATCCTCTCAAATATCGTCTCCGTGGTGACGGACAATTTATCTTGTATTCCGTGGGCTGGAACCAAAAAGATGATGGGGGTGTTGTTGAAATTAAGAAAGGAGAACAGGGAAGCCAAGATCTAACGCGCGGCGATTGGGTCTGGCAATATCCTCTGGCAGAAACTAAAAATCTGAAATAAGAATCTCTCACAGAGACCGCAGAGATTTTTCAAAAAATCAATCTCTGTGCCAGATAGTTTTCCATAAATTTTCTTTGCGGCTTGGCGTCTTTGCGCGAGACTGATATTTAAAGGTTGCTAAATTTCAGATTTCGAGTTTGACCACAATGGCCTTTAACACACGGTTTTGACAAGCTGACCTTCCTTAAGAAGCTTGCCTTGTTTTTGTAATTTCTTTAATTCAGCAATAATAGGCCGCCAATACAAACGATCTTTCTCCCTAGCCTGCTCGATTTCTTTGGCTAACTCCTTCGATAAATTTTCTTTGAGAGTTTGGGAATAGTCTTTCTTGGAAAGCATCCTCAACACTGGCCGATGATTTCCTAGTGTTTTTTTCCATTTGGGGCGCCCACGTTTCCATAAGGAAAGTAGATCCTCAACATCAAATGTTTGATTTAATCCCCACTCCCATTGCTCTTGGGAATCAATTCCTTGGCATATAATATGAACAAGAGAAGAAATGACTGCATAATCTGCCAAACGTTGAGTCTTTTTAATTTGCACCAAGTCGCTTGAATGGATTACAGGGAGTTTCCCCCAGTCTGTATCAAAGTAAGTAGCACGATGAAAACTTTGCTCAAAAGATCCAACTCGAGGTAGAACAGCCATGATATCCACGTAGTTTGTTAATGGAGAAGAATCTTCTTCCATCAACGTAAAATGGAAGCCATGCCCCTGCAGAGCATGTTCTAGTTTAAGAGGGGGTGTGAGTTTATAGACACAAGCAGAACATTCCTTTAGGGCATCCAACATTTTCTGCCAATTTGGCTCTGTAGGATCAATCCACAGATCTATATCTTCGGAAAAAGTACTTGCGCCGTAAAGAACCGTTGCTTGCCCACTAATGAGGAGGTAATGGGCACGATATCTCTCAAGGGCGCGGAA
>CAZNSF010000374.1:0-3923 GCA_964575565.1 uncultured Verrucomicrobiota bacterium
CTTTATTCAAGAAATTTCTCTCCTCTTCTTGTTTTAGCTTTTGCTTTCTGGGGATTTCTGCTTGGTATTTATAGTGTTAGACAGGAAAAAAAATTAATTTTTCTTGCATTAAAATGGCTTTAAGGGATATACTCCCATTTGCCCTTCGTGATATTTTGTGCGCACGAAGCTTAGAAAAGGTTCTAGTTTTATAAGTCCCTAACACCCTTCTTTGGCTTTTCATCGCCTGTTGAGGGTATCGGTGGCCGTGGAATTAGAGAATTTTTTGCTGCACGCACATAAAAGAAATTGATTATATGGAAGTAAAAACCAAAAAAGAGGTCGCTCAGGAATTCCAGTTGCATGATCATGATACTGGCTCTGCCGATGTGCAGATTGCGCTGCTCACTGATCATATTAATAAGCTTACTGGCCATCTTCAAAAAAACATGAAAGATCATGGCTCGCGCGGTGGTCTTCTCCGAATGGTTAGTCAGCGGCGTAGTTTGTTAGATTATCTCAATCGAACGGACTCTCCACGCTACCAAAAGCTCCTGAAAAAACTTAACTTAAGAAAGTAACCTTAAAATAAATCGCCGATAAGCCTTTTACCGTTTGCACCAGAGCACATTGCGCATCCTCTTTTTCTCTCTAGGATTCGCCATGTTCTCTAGGCAAATGTTCCGAAGGTATACACCGGCGACTACCTAGAAATGATGCCTACAAATATTGCTCGTAAAATTGGTTCTCGTGAAATCAGCATCGAAACCGGCCTCTTGGCTAAACAAGCTGATGGCTCTGTCACCGTACGTTCTGGCGATACCATCGTCTTCGTAGCTGCGGTTGCAAATCCAAAGCCTACAGAAAAAGATTTCTTTCCGCTTACCGTGGATTATCGTGAAAAAGCCGCCGCGGTCGGCAAATTCCCTGGCGGTTATTTTAAACGCGAAGGCCGCCCTACTGAAAAAGAAATTCTTACTTGCCGCATGATCGATCGTCCACTCCGGTCTTTGTTTCAAAAAGGTTTTATGAACGAAGTTCAGGTAATCAGTATCCTCCTCTCTGCCGATGGCGAGATAGATCCCGATGTTCTTGCTATCAATGGTTCTTCAGCAGCTCTGATGGTATCCGATATTCCATGGAATGGTCCTATCGGCGCAGTTCGTGTGGGTTGTATCCAAGGAGAGTTTGTGGCCAATCCTACCCATTCCCAAATGCCAGATAGTACTCTTGATCTGGTTTATGTAGGAACCCAAGATGAAATCTTGATGATTGAAGGTAGCGCCAAAGAAATTTCGGAAGCTGATTTTTATCGCGCAATGGAGTTTGCCCACATCCATGTTCGTGAATTAATCGCTCTGCAACGAGAACTCGCGCAAAAGGTAGGCAAACCCAAACGCACAGCGGTGTTGCGTCTCCCGCGAGAGACGATCCTCGAAGAAGCTCGTGCACTTGTGGGCGAGCGTATTATTCCTGCTTTGCTTACCCACAGCAAACTGGAACGCGAAACTCGTATTACCCAACTACGGGAAGAGGTTGTTGCTACCCTTACCCCCAAATATCCTGATATCACGCCGTTCGAAATTGGCCAGGCTTTTGAATATATCCAAAAGCATGCCATCCGCGATACGATCATTAACCAAGGTAAACGATGCGATGGCCGTGGACTTGATCAAGTGCGTCCTATTTCTGGCACAGTAGGTTTTTTACCGCGCGCACATGGCTCGGCCATGTTTCAACGCGGCGAAACCCAAACCGTGGTCTTGGCTACTCTCGGTTCACCTGAAGATATGCAGAATATGGATAATTATGGCGGCGGCGAAAACACCAAGAGCTTTATTCTCCATTACAATTTTCCACCCTTTAGCGTAAATGAAATAGGCAGATTTGGCTCGCCCGGTCGTCGCGAGATTGGGCACGGCGCTCTTGCTGAACGCTCGATTGAACCCATGATTCCAGAAGGACCGGAATTTCCTTACACCATTCGTCTTAGTTCAGAAATTATGGAATCCAATGGCTCTACTTCCATGGCCTCGGTATGCGGTGGAACTCTCGCCTTACTTGATGCTGGTGTGCCCATAAAGGCTCCTGTGGCTGGGATTTCTATCGGTTTAGTAAAAGAAGCAAAAAAAACAGCGCTTTTAACCGATATCATCGGCGCTGAAGATGGTTTTGGTGATATGGATTTTAAGGTGGCTGGCACACGAGCAGGCATTACGGGATTTCAACTCGATCTCAAGCTCCAAGGACTTTCCTTTTCGCTGATGAAAGAAGCGATTGAAGCTGCTCGAAAAGCACGCATGCATATTCTGGATGCCATGGCTAAAATCATTGACCAGCCTCGTAGTGAGCTTTCGCCTTATGCGCCTAAGATTAAGATGATACGTATTAACCCAGAAAAAATCGGCGCGGTGATTGGCCCAGGCGGCAAAATGATTCGTAAAATCCAAGAGGAAACTGGCGCCGAAATTTCTATTGAAGATTCCGGTGAACTTAAAATTTATAGCTCTAGCCAAGAAGCGATTGATCGTGCTTGCCAGATGATCGAAGGCATTGTCGCCGAAATCGAGGTCGGCAAAACTTACCGTGGCCAAGTGGTCAGCATTAAAGAATTCGGCTGTTTTGTTGAGGTATTGCCCGGCAAAGATGGCATGGTCCATATTTCTGAATTAGCTAATATGCGAGTAAATAAAGTTGAAGATATTTGTAGTGTGGGGGATGAAATGCTCGTTAAGTGCATTGGCGTGGATGAAAAAGGCCGTGTTCGCCTTAGCCGCAAAGCTGCGATGACTGAAAAGGATACCCAAGCCCAAGCGGAGAGCGCTTCTTCTTATCAATCTCAACGCGAAGATACCCGCCCCCGCCGTCCCCAACATCGCGGGCGTTAATAAATAAAAAGTCTCGTTTTTCATTTCTTCGAATTAGTCAAACAATGTTCTGTTTGGCTATAGCCGTTCTTTTCAAGATGCATTAGGGTCGCACCATGGAAAGATCTCTCCATTCTTACCTAGACCTTCCGCCTCTTGCCGGTGTGTGTGCTTTCAAAGAAGCAGAGCGCGTGGGTTATAGTGTCGAAGAAAATGTGGGGCTACTCAAACGTTATCATTATACGCTGAAACGATCTTTCGAAATTTTACTTAGCCGCATTCCCGGTATTCCCATTTATGAATTAAAGATGGGGTTAAGTTATCATAGCTACCTCCTTACAGAAAATATTTCCTCTCTTCGCAAGCGTGTCTCCGAAATGCGAGAACCTCCTTTGGGCCTGGATGAAGTCCCCGATAACGACCTAGAAATATTTTTTGATGAAATTCGCAGTGCCGTAGATCATATGGAAATGTTCGTCGGGATCTATTGTGTAGCGTTACCCTCTCTGCTTTCCGCCATTGAAAAACATCTAGCAGAAACTAATATATTGGTTGATCACCCTACGGTACGTTTGCTGCGGCACCTTAAAAGCGATCTTCAAGATATCATTTCATGGGGAAAAGCTTGCTTGGAAAAATGGCAGTTGCATTCCCAAAACAAATCTTCATTGGGAAAATGGAGACGAGATTTTCAGCATTATTTAGCTGCTGCAGGTGACATCCATGGCAAATCCAAAAAACCAAAAGAATCCATAGTTCGCAACCATTCCACAAAACCTTTTGTGTTTCAAAAAGTACCGTATCGTGATGAACGTTTTCCCGACCCTTTCAATATGGGGGTTAGCGGCATGGGATTTCTCCAAAACAAAACTTTTCCTCCAGAAGCAAAGAACCTGATGCTCCTCTTCAAACGAATCCGTGAAATTGATGTCCCGGAAATGATGGCCTCCATCATTATGGAAACACCGGATAAACCCTGGGATTACTACCGAGAAATGACTCGCCAATTATGGGATGAAGCGCGCCATGCCATGATGGGCGAAGTTGGCCTAGCGCATCACGGAATCGATTGGACCA
>CAZNSF010000375.1:0-2657 GCA_964575565.1 uncultured Verrucomicrobiota bacterium
TCCTTAAAGCCCTTGAATGCAGTTCTTACGACTGATTTAACATATGCTGCAGATGGCACATGGAATTTTCGATCATTATCGCTTCAACTAGACCCTATAGCGGGCGCAAAAAATTTGTTCCAGATTTCTGGAATGATGAACAAATCCCCCACTCTTCTTTTTGCAAATCTTAAAGTCCATGGCCAATCACTTGATCTGACGTCCTATTACGATCAACTCTTTCCAGCAACAAAAATAACTTCCAATATAATATCCCAAGCAGACCTCCAAAGCCAAACATCTACAAATACTGTGCCCCCCATCCTCGAACTTCCATCCTCGCTCTCTTCGAGCTCTGACATCATGCTCTTTGCCACCATCGATTCTCTTAAAATACATGACCTTATAACAACTGATCTAAATATTCCGTATCATCAAAAAGGGGATTCGATCGAAATGACAAATGCCCGTCTTAAGATCAATGGCACACCTCTTAGCGCAACGATCCGGACTGAAGGAGGCCAAAGCAAACCGCCTTTCCAGTTTGAAATGAATGTAAGTGACCTTCCAATAGGCCCCATTGTGGATATTCTAAAACCAGATTTAAAAAATCAAGTTGGCGGCAAGCTTACAGCAAAAATCGAAGGAAAGGGCCAAGGATTATCAGACATTGACCTTAAACAAAATCTTACTGGTATTATCCAGGTTGCTATTCGCGATGCTCATTTAGAAAAAATGCCTTCTATCCAAAAAACATTAGAGCAATTAGGCGCTTATTTACAATCCCCCGGAATTACACATTCATCGGTAAATGATGTAGATGGTTCTGGCCAATTAGCTTCTGGAAAATTACATACCGATAACCTCCATTTTCGCGGATCGGCTGTGGAGGCAACGTTAGTAGGAGATACTTTTTTTGATCAACATCTCGAACTCGAAGCCAGTCTTAAGCTTAAACGCGAAGTGATCAACCAATCTGCTCTCCTTGCTCCGATCTTGCAACCTATCGGCAGTGGAAAAGACGATTGGATAAAATTACCACTCAAAGCCCCTGTGCAAGGCACCATCAACGACCCAAAAATAAATAAAGAAAAGTTACTCGAGAGCATTGCCGGGAATGCACTTCTAAACACCGGAGCAAAAGTTCTTGAGAAACTAATTCCATTTAAAAAAGATCAGAAATCCCAAGAAAAATCTGACCCATCACAACCTGAAAATAAGCAACCGTCTAATCCAATCGAAGATCTTTTTAAAGGAATCTTAAAGAAGAAATAGTGAAAGCTGCCCTCCAACAACATCTCTTAAATCTTACTTATGGTACGCCCAGGCAAATGAGCGGTACCTTTCATCCAAAAAATCTTCAAAAAATTCTCCTTATTCGAAGAAATGGTATCGGGGATATGATTTGCGCGCTTCCTCTTATACGCAACATTCGCGCGGCATATCCCAAGGCTCAACTTGATATCCTAGCAAGCGAAAAAAATGCTTGTGTGCTTGATCACCTGAATCTCGTAAACCATATTTTTCTATATCACCGGGGTGAAGGAATATTTCGAAATCATTACTTTAACCTTCACCGTATCCTCAAGCCTATCCATCAAGAAAACTACGATCTTGTGATTGCAATTAAAGGCGGGTTTTCCTCGCTCCTTGCAGTCATTAGTTATGCAACTAAAATTCCATGGAGGTTTGGTTATGTTCCAAGCCACGGCCATCCACTTGATTTTTGTTTCAATATCAAAATCGAATTACCAAATGAAAGAGAACATCAGGTTGAAAGTTGCTTGCGCTTTCTTGAACCATTAGGGATTCCAAAAACTTCGTGTGATTTAAGTCTTAAACTTTTGCCGACCCACGAACAATATGCTGATGAGATTCTGCAGCAAACAAATCTCCAAACACAAAAATTTGTGCTCTTTAATGTTTCTACGGAACGCTATGAATCGCGTTGGACATCCCCATCTATTATCGAAACAGCACAGCAGCTAGAGCATGTTTTTAAATTACCGATGCTTCTCTGTGGCCTTCCGTGCGATCACCAATTTCTTCGCCAAACACAAAACCAATCTTCCGGCTCTATACGGGCGGCAATTGAGCCGCCCACGATTCATCATTTTGCGGCCTTGGTCGAGCGGTCACGATTTTTAATGTGCGGCGATGGTGGCCCGATGCATGTGGCTGCAGCAGTAAAAATACCCGTCTTTGTTCTTTTTAGCGCCACAGATCCGCAAATTTGGCGGCCTTATGATGTGCCATTTGCTTATGCACAAGATGGACGCCTAGTGAGCGATATTCAATCCACTGCGGTGATTGGAAAAATTAAAGAATGGCTTCCCACTCTTTTACCCAGGAAATAATCCGCGGATCTTTTTAGCATCAACAACTTTTTTAACCGCAATTGCCAAAGCAGCATCGCGATGATAAATCTTTTCGCGTTTAGCAAATTGCAACACTTGGCTATGGGCCTGTTCGAGAATTCGGTAGAGACGGTCATTGACTTCCACTTCGGTCCAGAAAAAGTTTTGTAAATCTTGAACCCATTCGAAATATGAGACAATCACTCCACCCGAATTACATAAAATATCGGGTATTACAAAAACATCCGAATCTCTTAGAACTTTCTCCGCTTCTACGGTAGTCGGGCCGTTAGCGCCTTCCCCTAAAATACGACAGCGCAG
>CAZNSF010000376.1:0-3294 GCA_964575565.1 uncultured Verrucomicrobiota bacterium
GTCAATTTGGAACACGCGTCTTTCAACACACTTTCACCGGTTTTGGCGATCAACGCATGTGGGCGCTACAGAATATTCCATTTCGCAATCCATGGGTTCTTATCCTGGATGCGGATGAACAGATTACTCCAGCCTTATGGGAGGAAATGCGCTTTCAGATATCAAATTGTCCGAAGGATACTGTTGGATTTCGATTAAAGCGCCGTTTTTTCTGGGAAGGCTCTTGGCTTCGTTATGCTAATCTTTATCCATCATGGGTAGTTCGACTCGTTCGAACTGGGAAAGTTACCTACATCAACCGAGGTCATGCAGAAACTCAAAATGCCAATGGGAAAATAGAATCTCTTGCCGAAGACCTTATTGATCATAATCACAAAGGATTAGCTGCTTGGCGAGAACGTCAACAACGTTATGCCGAAGAAGAAGCTTATTATGAATTAAGTTGTGACCGAACCATACCGATCAAAGATTGTTGGAATTCGGACCCGCTCCTGCGACGTGCTGCATGGAAGATACTAGCTGCCAAACTCCCTTTTAGAGGTTTTTTTTATTTTATTTACACCTTCTTATTATGTGGCGGATGGCATGATGGTTGGCTAGGTTTTCGTTTTTGTTTAGAAAAGGCTAAGTTTCAAAACTACATTTCACAAACTGTTCGACATTTACGACACAATCAGCATTTAAAACATAAAGCTTCTTAACGCATGCGAACCGTTCATGTAATCGCAGGGTTGGAGAAGAGTGATGGCGGTCCATTTTATACCCTGCCTTATCTGTGGAATGAATTTACTGAAATGGGCGTTCAAGTTTCTGTACATACAACTGATTTGAAACCATCAAACGAAACACAAAGGCCTTGGAAGTTATGTAAATCTCCGCGAACGTTCCCTCAATCTTTAAAGTATTCGTCTATTTTAAAGACAGCCCTTTATGCGGAAATGGGCGTTACTGATCTTTGCCATAATCATGGATGCTGGCTTTATCCGAACTGGGCTGCGGCATCTACGGCGCGAAAAGCACATAAGCCCCTTGTCATTTCTCCATTAGGACACCTTGACCCTTGGTCGTTGCAACATCATGGCTGGAGAAAACAATTCATCCGTTTTTTTGTGGAAGAAACCAATTGGAAATATTGCTCTGCTTTTGTTGCTAAATCTGAAATGGAAGCCGACCATTTACAACAACTTGGGCTAAAGCAACCTATTCGAGTGATCCCCAATGGAATAGATATCCATGAGTGGGAAAGACCATCTTCACCCGATCCTTTCTATGAAAAATTTCCGGAGTTGCGCAATCATCGGCTCCTTTTATTTTTATCACGAATCCACCAAAAAAAAGGGTTGCCTGTTCTATTTCAGGCATGGGCAGAAATCATGAATCGTTTCCCGGATTGGCATCTCGTGATTGCGGGCAATACCCATCATGTGTATGGTGAAAAGTTAAAAAGCGCAATTATCAGAGAACCCTTTAATCAACGCATTACCTTTACGGACCAACTTGATGGTCCGCTTAAATTTTCTGCGCTGGCGGCTTCAAGCCTTTTTGTACTGCCAAGTATTACCGAAAATTTCGGCCAGGCCATTCTTGAAGCACTAGCTAGTGGTCTGCCTGTAATCACAACGAAAGGATGTCCATGGAGCTCTATTGAAAAACATGAGTGTGGATGGTGGATTGAACTTGATCCAAGTTTACTAGCTAAAACTCTTACACTAGCTATGAAATTATCGCCTAAAGAATTACAAGAACGAGGCTTTAAAGGACGCCAATGGGTATTACGCGATTTTCATTGGAGGAAAATTGCTGAACAACATTGCAATCTCTACCGGGAAATTTTGGACAAATAAGGAACTTATGTGCGCTATTATTGGATACGCCACCTTAAATTCTGGTACCGCTCCAGATCTAGCGCGCATGGCAAGCCTCTTGCAACATCGAGGTCCAGACGATGATGGATCTTGGTTTAGCAATGATCGCCGAATTGGGCTAGCGCATAGACGGCTCTCTATTCTTGATTTAACAAAGGCAGGCCATCAACCCATGTTTGATGAAGTTTCTGGTAATGTTCTTATTTTGAATGGCGAAATTTACAATCATCTTGAGCTACGAAAAAAAATCGGAAAAAAACATGGTTTGAGCCATTGGAAATCCTCAAGCGATACAGAAACCTTATTAGTTGCATTTCGAATCTGGGGGATCGATTGCTTACAAGAGTTGCGCGGAATGTTTGCTTTTAGCTTGTGGGAAGAAAAAATAAAAAAACTTTGGTTGGTGCGCGACCGCTTGGGAATTAAGCCTCTCTATTTTTCTGAAAAAGGCGGCTTACTGCAATTTGCCTCTGAAACTCGCGCCTTACTACAAACTGGAAGTTTAAAGTTTTGTTGGGATGAACTTGGGTTAGCCCATTATGCGCGGTTTGGCCATACGCACGATGAAGTTTCCATCATTAAAGATCTACAAAGTTTACCAGCCGCACACTGGCTGTGTTGGCATGATGGAACCATACAAAAGAAAAAGTATTGGCAACCAAATCCAACACCATTGGCAATCGACTTTACTGATGCTACAGAGATGGTTAAACGGGAGTTTACACGTGCCGTAAAAGGACATCTTCTTTCGGATGTCGAAGTCTCTAGCTTTTTAAGTGGCGGTCTAGATTCTGCTGCTATCACAGCAGTGGCAGCCCAATCACTGGGTTCTCACCTTCATACATTTAATATTGCCTTCCCTGGCCTGGGATTAGACGAAGGAAAGGATGCTGAATTAGCAGCGCGCAAATTTGGTACATCCCATCATCGAATTGAATTAACCAAATACGATGTACTAAATCATGTGTCGCAAGCCTTACAAGCTATGGATTTACCTACTATCGACGGTGTTAATACGTATCTTATTTCTGGTGCTGTGAGAAAGGCAGGCGTGAAGGTTGCGCTTTCTGGGCTTGGCGGCGATGAGCTTTTTGGCGGTTATCGTCAATTTCGCACTATCCCTTGGTTATATCGCTTGGCGTGGTTTTGGAGAAATTTACCAAGGCCGGCTGTAGAAGGATTATTGCGTTGGCGGCTTAACCCAAGGAATGCCCATGAACGCGTAAACGACTTACTTTCGAATTCCATGTGCCTTACGGAATTAGCAGCTATTTATCGCAGTTTGTGGAGTCACCAAACATTGCGTTCCATGGGGTTTTCTACAAAATCGTTGCCGCTATTGGATGTTCCTACGGATTTTGACCTCGGCAATCAACTTTCTTGGGCAGAATTATCCCATTATCTTCGAATGATGTTATTAAGAGATTCC
>CAZNSF010000377.1:0-5385 GCA_964575565.1 uncultured Verrucomicrobiota bacterium
GACAAGGCCATCGTCAAGTCTTACGAATCCATTTGCCCCAGCCTAAACGCCCCTGGTTCCAAGGATTATGGTCGAAAACTCAGAGCTTTTCAAACCCTTGGTCGCTTAAAACTTAATTCCTAATGAAAAATTCGGGTTCAACCGTCTTACCTTCTAAATGATGCAAAATGATTGCCACACGATATTTTTCCGGTAAAGCATCAAGGGTGCTATCCAGAAGTCGGGCAAGAGTTTCTTTGGGACGGTGAGTCTGTGCATGAATCATGGGTTCCTCCATTGCGGCCGCTTCTTGTTCGCGGACCGTTCGTAATACTTTGGTTTTTCTTAGATTAAGAGCCACGTACCGAGCAGTGTGATGCAGCCAGCCCCCAATCGAAGTACGCCCTACTAAAGCGGAAGCCTTTTTGCTAAGCATCACAAACACCGTTTGCATGGCATCCTCTGCATCTTGCTCGTGACCGGTCACGCGGCGGCAAACGCTTAAAACCATACCGGCATGACGGCAAAAGAGTTCCCCGAAAAGAGCTTGCTCTCCTTTAGAGATAAACTCTCTTAATAGCTCTCCATCGTTAAGATGTTCTAGATTCATACTATTTAGGTTATTCTAAATACTACTGTATCGTATACCCTCTATTTATGCATAAAAATTCATATTTTTATAATTAACCAAAACCCTCTTCCAAATGGCACGCTTTGATATATCAACTTTCGATGAAACGCTCCTTCGTGCAAAGGAAGGGCTAATGGCTTTTCGGTCAACTGAAGGATATTGGGAAGGGAAACTATCGAGTAGCGCTCTTTCGACTGCTACGGCGGTCTGTGCTTTAGCGGTTGTTATTCAAGCGGAGAAAAGCAACAAAGCTGATGAGTATCAACAGCTCATCCAAAAGGGCTTGGAATGGCTCGCTAGGAATATAAACGCGGATGGCGGATGGGGTGATACTATTCGAAGCCCAAGTAATATCAGTACCACAACACTTGTATGGTCAGCTTTTGGTATAGCTGGGGATTTAAGTTCCCGTTATTCGGAAATTATTTCCAAAGCAGAAAAATATCTATCAACCCACGCTGGAGGGATTCAGCCTCAACAACTGGCTAAAACTATTACTGCGCGTTATGGCAAAGACCGTACTTTTTCTATCCCGATTCTCCTAACCTGTGTATTGGCTGGACGTTTTGGATCTACACCAGAAGTTTGGCAATGGGTTAAACCTTTACCTTTCGAGTTAGCAGCCTGCCCGCATACATGGTTTAAGTGGCTACGTTTGCCAGTGGTTAGCTATGCATTGCCAGCTCTCATTGCTATTGGTCAGGCGCGACATCATCATTTGTCTACACAAAATCCTATCACTCGATTTTTGAGAAATCTTACAAAAAACCGCACGCTAAAACTGCTAACCGATATCCAACCTACAAGCGGTGGTTTTCTAGAAGCAATTCCTTTAACTAGTTTCGTAGTAATGAGTTTGGCTGCTAGCGGCCAAGTAAATCATCCTGTGGTTACCAAAGGGATAGAGTTTTTGATTTCTTCTGTTAGAGAAGATGGCAGTTGGGCTATTGATACAAACTTATCCACGTGGGTAACAACCCTTGCCATTAACGCAATGGCCATTGATCCATCTTTTCATGACAAAGTAAGCGAGCAAGAACGTAAAAAAATGTGTGCCTGGTTACTCTGTCAGCAGTACAAACAAGAACATCCTTATACGCATGCAAAGGCAGGCGGTTGGGCATGGACTCCGCGAAGCGGTGGAGTGCCCGATGCTGATGATACTGCTGGAGCGCTTCTTGCTTTACGAAATTTGGGAATCATAAATCGTGAAGTTCAAACGGCCGTAGAAAACGGCATCGAATGGCTTCTTGATTTACAAAATCAAGACGGAGGCATTCCCACTTTTTGCAAAGGATGGGGAACTTTGCCTTTCGACCGAAGCAGTCCCGATCTTACTGCACATGTTTTACGCGCCATGTTGGTATGGTCCAATGATTTACCTTCCTCATTAAAACAAAAGACCTTATCGGCCACTAAAAAAGGCATTAGCTACCTCGCAAAAACCCAAAAAGCGGATGGTGCATGGGCTCCTTTGTGGTTTGGTAATCCATTGGTAGCGAATGACGAAAATTTAACCTATGGTACCTCACGAGTTCTTATTACCCTGGAGCAACTGCAACTTTTAAAAAGTTCTTATACCCGCATGGACGATTTAATTTTTAAAGGCATTCACTGGCTTTTATCAGCACAAAATCAAGATGGTGGGTGGGGTGGAGCAAAATCGATCCCTTCTTCCATCGAAGAAACAGCTTTTGCAGTGGATGCATTGGCAAAATTTCTTGGGACACCTCACCTTAGTAAGGTGAGTATAGAAGAGATTGGTAAGGAGGGGGAACTCTTAGAATCTATTGAACAAGCTGTTTCAAAGGGTGTAGAATGGCTTATTCAACGTACTGACCAAGGAAAGAAAATGGTTCCTACACCGATTGGATTTTATTTTGCCAAACTTTGGTACTTTGAAGAGCTCTATCCCCGGATTTTTACTGTGGCAGCTTTAGAGCGTGTGAAGTCTGCTCGTTAACTTACATTTCTCACCAGTTTTTTTATTTAGAGAAATGCACCTGTCGGAAACTGTTGGGATACAGTTTCCGACAGGCCGAAAGTCTTCGCGAGTTAACTCCGACGGTTGTCGGCACTCCGTGCGAATTTCTCCCGTTGCGTGAGAAATTCGGGTTAAGGCTCTATCTCTATTCATCTTGTGCTACGAGGCAACAAGCGGTGGCAATCACTTCGAGTTGCTTTAGAAATTCCTCCTGTTTTCCTTTTGGCAAGGCCTCCAAAATTTGCGACTGCAATCTCACAGCAATTTTTCGTGTCCTACTATACATTTGTTTGCCGCGCACAGTGATTTGGATCCGATAAGCGCGCCGATCTTTTTCATGGGGTTTGCGCTCGATCCAACCAGTGGTTTCCATCCGTTGCAAAACTGCAGCGACTGTATTTGGATCGCTCTCCATCAGTTCGCATAATTCACGTTGGGTAGGGCCTTCTGGTAAACATTCACTCAACCAACGGAGAATCGTAAATTGGTCTGGGGTTAAACCTGTAGATGCAATTTTTCGGCGAAAAGCTTGGTTTAGAGCATACCATGCGCGCCGAAGCAGGGGAGGTAGTCGGCGGCGTTTAGACGAATCAATAGGCAGCGATTTCATTGTAGATATAAAATTTTAAGCCGAAGGATATATTTCTTTATCAAATACTACGTGTAGGTAGCAATGAAAAGGTGTATTGGCAATTTATTGTTTATAGGTTGACACAAAACCAAACAATAAACCACACTTGGTATGCTTTTTAAGAAGGGTCCTCCATGAAAAAATGTTTCTTGTTTACTATCTTTGTGGCAGCCATATCGATGCTGCATGTTTTGGTGTCAACAGGTCTCCATGCAAAACAGTTATTATCCGAAAATGAAGAAGCTGTACTTCTTCAAGATTTTGAATCGGAGATTCCCATTAATGTATGGAGTAAAAACAAAAAGGAGGAAGGAGCAACTCTTTCAAAGGAATGGAAAGCTGATGGCAATTGGTCCCTCAAAATTATGCCAGGATTCTTGGGAGGTTTTAGCGAATTAAAATTAAAAGATTGGAGCGGTTATTCACTCTTAAGATTTCATGTTTATAACCCAAGCGAGCAAACCGGCAATATCTTGGTGCAAATCCAAGATGCACTTTCGAAAGAATGGGATGATAAACATATCTACGGAACTGCGATAACACCCGGAGAGCAGATTATCGAAATAGAAATCTCAAGCGGTCTCTTCCGCGGTAACGAAAACAGACAATACCGAGGTTACATTAAAACTCCGATTGATCTTACCAAGATCGTCCAAATCGAATTCAAAAACCAAGGGTCCAAAGGGCCACTTTATTTCGATAAAATTGAACTTGTAAAAGTTAAGCCTTTAGAAACTCCTGGTGGGGTTGCCTTTGATTTTGGTGAAAGAGGCAGTATCGTGATGAGCCAAACCATTGGAATTTTTACAAACACGATGTATCAAGCCGATCTCGGTTATGGTTGGATACATGGAGGCGCTGCTGGAACTGGTGCTGGAAATGTCATGACTTATCCCACACCAATGTTAGGCGATGGTTTAGCATTTAATAACGATACATTCCGTGTGAATTTACCGGGCGGCGACTATCTAGGATGGATCGCATTCGAACGAGGCGGCTATTGGACTACTGAATCGCAATCTTGTGGCTATAGTCGCGCAACTTTCAAAGTAAATGGTAAAACGGTGCACGAGCACAATTTTTCACCATTAGGTGCCTACTTTCTTTTTCAAGATACTGAAATTACAGATCCATCTCAACTTACCGATAAACTAATTTGGCCTGCACATGCCATTGGCCGATTTAAATTCAAGGCCGCCCAAGGCGAAAATACATTTACCTTAGACCTAAAAGATTCTGTTCGAGCGCCTCTACGAGTAGCTGGGCTTGTTTTAGCACCGGCTACTGCCGAAGGGGAAGCATTTGTTGATACCCATGAACAATTACAGAAAAAAAAGATTTTAACCACTTATGTTGCCCAAGATCATGGTCGTCGTGGAGAAGGACGCGTAGCTCCATCTAAAAACCTTGTTTACCAATTTCTACCGTCTGGTGAAATGCTTTATCCACGTGATTGGCCAAAATCGGATGCGAATACATTTTCCGAGAAGATCCATGCTGTAGCTGGCCAAATCGCAACAGTTCATCTTGGGTTATTCGCAAAAAAGGAATTGGCGCTCAAAGCTGTAGCCAGTCCATTAAAAAATTCCTCTGGAACATCCTTTGCAACACCTATTATTAGTCAGGGAAGATATCTACCGACACGTCCTTCGACAGCAAGTCCAGTTTGGCTAGAAATTAATCACTATCGACCAGATCCAAATTTTACAATCGGCCCTGATTTATGCCGTTCACTTCTTTTAGAATATCCTATTCCTGCAAATGCTAAAACTGGCGAGTATACCTCTATCATTAAGATTTCCGGTGATGGAGAAAATCTTGAAATTCCAGTTGAGATCCATGTGTCTGCTGTAAAACTGGCTACCATTTCCATTCCAGTTGGACTAACTTGTAATTCGTTGCCTTTCCAGCCAGAAACGATCGGCGAAAAACGCTGGTGGCAATTACAAGAGGATGCACTTCAAGAACAAGGACGTGCTGGCTTAACATGTACGGTGGTGGGAAGTAAAAGCGGATTAGATCTAAAAATTGAAGAAGTGGGTGATCAATGCACAGTTTCTAGCGACACAGTGATCCAATTTTTAAAAATAGCTAAAAAATATGGTTTGGATCAAGCCACAGCTAGTTATGGAGGCTATATCCCCAACCTTGAGCAAGTAA
>CAZNSF010000378.1:0-2698 GCA_964575565.1 uncultured Verrucomicrobiota bacterium
GCTCGTATGTAGCCAAAGTAAAAATAAGGCGAAAACTCCTCCGATAAGATGAAAGCGCAACCAAGTAGATGCATTGCACAAAGGAAGCATCGATAATCGTTTACGGGCATTAAAAGCTGACAAGGCGATCAAAAGAACGAATAAGCACCATCCAGTAAATATCGCTGGTCGGCCAAGGGATAGGTAGATATGGCGATTCCACAAAGTAAGGCCTAGAAAGATGAAGCCGCTTACAATCCAAGGTAGATAAGAAGAAAGCAATCTGTGGATAAACTCTTTCATCGACTCGTTTCCTTGAAAATATCTGTACGACGAAAATCAACGCGCCTTAAAGCATCGTGTGGACAAGCACGAACGCAAGCAGGACCGCCTAATTGCTCTGAACAAAGATCGCACTTGGTGGCTTTTAAAACAGGCTTTTGATCATTTGGATCGACGATGGCTTTGCCATTTTCATCATTAATTCCCACCATCAGAATATTATCATAAGGACAGGAATTTGAGCAGGTGCTGCAACCAATACAAGTATCATCATTAATAATTACAGTGCCTCCTTCCATACTTCGATGGATAGCTCCGGTAGGGCAACCAATCATACAAACTGGATCAGCGCAATGCATACAAGCATTCGTGACCATCCAGTGATCAAAGGTTTTACCCTGACGGGTAAAACGCGGATTACCATCATGGGTAGATGAACATGCCTTCACACAGTCATCGCAACGTGTGCAAAGATCTAAATCAATAAGCATGGCTTTGGTTCCATTAATAAACCGCTCTTCAACAAGCCACTCGAGCACACCATCATCCGACATAGGGCGCGTAATTGCAGAAAGCTTTTTTTGTGGAGGCGGAATTTTCTCAAACACATATTTTTCTAAAATATGAGCAGGCACTCGTAGCACATCCACATAGCCGATTGCAGAAAGTGAAGTTCGAAAAGGAACAGTGGTGTTGCTTTTCCAAGCTTCGTATAATTCTTCTAAGCCAAAATAATCTCCCACGCCCAGGTAAGTAAGAGTTCGCTCTCCATGTCCAAATTTAATAGAAACACGAGCAAAACCAGCGCGCACCAATAGTAACCCATCTGGATAATCGCCTTGGCGAACAATACTAGGTTCTTGACCAAGACGATCCAAGCCCGTGGCAAGAAGCTTCTTGTAGGAAACATTCCAATCAAAACGGCCGTATGTTTCAAATAAGGTATATTTAATAACCTCATCAAGCGCTGCTTCGTCTAAATTGGCGAACAATGGAGTCGCACGAAGGTGAGCTTTTTCCGCATTTTGACGATAGTTTTCATCAATTTTTCGTTTCCAGCCTTCATCATATTTACGAATTTCACGTAACCCTTGCCAGCGGATTTCTAAAAGTTCAGCCTCTGTTTCTGCAAAAACAGTGGCAGTACGTGGAATACGGCCAAGGGATGCTAACTCTCCGAAAATAGTTCCAGCTTCTAAAGTGGCAGTTCGATATTCATTCAACACTGCAGGAATATCTTGCAAGAAAACACGACTTGTTGCTGCATCATTGCTTTTTCTTAATCCCTTATTTAACAAACGACTTGTGTCGCGCACTTCTGGAATTTTTCGATTTTTCCATAATTGCGATAATGCCTCAAAAAAGCTTTTTTTACGGGTAGCTTGGCGTCCCAGCATTTCCCGTGGCAGACCGGGTGCCAACACAACCCTCAATTTGCCTTGCAACACGAAAAAGGCAGAATTTCCATAGTCTCCTTCCCGTACTACCATATCACCAGGCTGGTATCGAACAATGCGTGTATCATTTTTTAAAATTCCGGCTAAAGGAGTGTAGGAAGGAAATTTATCTATCTGAATTGCTGCAAATTCAGGCAGAGCAAGGAGGCGCGCTACATCGTCGTCTACCATATCAGGACCAAAAGGCGTATCCCAACGCTGGGGTCGTTCCATCGTAACAAGAGAATTATTTTCGGCCGTGTTCAAAGTGTTACTGCAGCACTTTTAGGATTTCGTTAGAAATCCAGACAAGAACAGCCTTTTCACTTATAACTATTCTTGTTTGGGAGTACGTCTTTAACTTCGCTAGAAATATCTTTATTTGTAATAGCAGCCACTAATCTACGAGCATTTTCTTCTGTTGGTTTAGCAATTAAAGTGGCTACTTCCGGAACGCTTTTCACCTTGGAAAGAATAGCCTTAGCGTTATCTACTTGTTTTTGTTGTGCCATATTGTAGGCGGCATTAGAAGATTTTGAAAGCGCCGTGGCAGCAGAAACTAGTTTTGCCGCTTGACCAGCAATAAACAATTGAGCAGTTTCTTGCGGTGTCAGTTCTGCGTTATTAGTTACGTTATATCGATGGCGAACACTACCTTGCGAATAACGCACAAGTTCGAAATCATCATCAAAAGGATGCCCAGCCTCTAGCATTTTTCCAAGAACTGCAGTATCAACATTGGGAGGGGTAAACCCGTGGCACTCCATACAATTTAAAGCAAAATCGTACTTCATGTCCGGCCGAATCATGCCCGCTTTTTTGGCATCTTCAATTCGTTGTGTTTTGTGCTGTGCAGCTTCAGTATCTTTTTTTACGCCAGGCCCTCCATAGTTATTATGCATACGAACCCAATCCGAAGCAGACCCATGACAACTCTCACAAGAGGGTCCAGATTTTGCTGAAGCCGGCTTGGCTTCAGCAGCTTTTTCCATGGTAAAATG
>CAZNSF010000379.1:0-8547 GCA_964575565.1 uncultured Verrucomicrobiota bacterium
TATTGGTCTCAAATAAGGTAGTTGCCAAAATAGTACAACGATGACCACCGCTAAACAATATGATGGCTTAAATCGTTTGAGTTCTATTTCCTCCGTACCCTCTGCGGGCTCTGCGAAAGTATATTCTTATCAATACAATCAAGCAAATCAACGCACTCGTGTTGATCTCGCTGATGGCGGCTATTGGCTCTACCAGTATGATACCATAGGACAAGTCACCAGCGGTCAGAAATATAATGCAAATAATATGCCGATTGTGGGACGGCAGTTTGGGTACACAAGTGTACACGGCAACCATAAGCACGTGAGATGCCAGCTATGACTAATGATAATACCAAAACAGCTTCTTGGAGTTCACGGCCTTGCAATTCAGCAGGTGCGCCGTCTCATGTATTCATCCGAACGTTTCAATGCTGGGGCCGCCCACATCCCACACTGTCCTTGTCAACTTCAGAGGTTTTCCGAGACAGCTTAGGATAAAGCTCCTGCCGTCCACTTTGGAACCCCTACAACAACGAGTTAGAAACGCGACTGATTTGGCTCTGAATGGATAGACAATAAAACCCGAGTAGGTTAGAGTCAATCTGGTTTTATGTTAATGGTAAATACCGATATTCAGTATTCTAATGGCCAACAGGCTTTCTTTGATTATTTTAATAATGCTGGCGATCAACGGTTTAAGAAGATTCAAAACCTAGATTGGCGGAACCTAGATTGGGTCGTTGACTTTAGCCGCCAAAATCAACATGATATATGCTTTACTTCACATCACATACAAACTTGAAAGCGGTAGTTAATTAAGATTTCTCATGCCAACTGTATTCATTACTGGAGCAACAGGTTTTATTGGGGGACACCTAGTACGGCGGCTTTGCAACCGCGGGTATCAGGTACGGGCACTGGCTCGACCCTCCAGTTGTCATAATACCCTCAAGTCGCTTCCGGTGGAGTTATTCCAAGGGGATTTGAATAGTTTATCGATTATTCGAAAAGCTATGCACGGTTGTAATATGGTATTCCATGCTGCTGCGGATTACCGGCTTTGGACAAGGCAACCTTCCGAAATGTACGCCACCAATGTAGATGGCACACGGAACATTTTGCAAACTGCTTTGGATCTGGGCGTAGAAAAGGTCGTATATACTAGTACTGTAGGAACTATTGGATTAAGCGATGGCCCCATCCCTGTTGACGAAACCACTTTTTTACAATTCGATTCTCGCACGGGGCATTACAAAAAATCTAAGTTTTTAGCAGAACAAGAAGCTATCCAGTTTGCGCAACGCGGTTTGCCAGTGGTGATTGTAAATCCAAGTGCGCCTATAGGTTCTCATGATTGGAAACCCACACCCACTGGTAAAATGATTCTAGATTTTTTGAATAGACGGATGCCGATGTATCTAGATACAGGCTTAAATCTGGTAGATGCAGAAGATGTTGCAGAAGGCCATTTATTAGCAGCCCAATATGGACGAGTTGGAGAGCGTTATATTTTGGGTAACGAAAATCTATCATTAAAACAGATTTTTACTTTACTATCAGAAATCACAAGCATCCCTCCGCCGCGAATACGTTGTCCTTATTCGGTGGCATTAGCGGCTGCTTGGATTTCCGGAGGTTTTACTCGTCTTTCGGGAGGGAAAGAACCTCGTGTGCCAAGAGAGGGAGTCTATATGGCTCGTAAATTTATGTTTTTCGACTCCAAAAAGGCAACCCAAGAGCTCGGCTTCCGTCCAGGGACAGTACGTTCTGCTTTACGAAAGGCTGTCCAATGGTTTTCGAAAAATGGATATCTTACACATCCTCTTCCCCCAACCTTTGCTCCCAAAGAAATCGATTCTCAAAACACTTCTACTGCTGTACTATCTATGGATGAAGATGCCATCGCCGTGGCAAAATAACCTTAAAACCCATGAAGAAAACCCTATTCCTTTGCCCCCCTTCGTTTGAGGGATTTGATGGTGGAGCTGGTTCTCGCTATCAGGCGCGGCGTGAAATTCGCAGTTTTTGGTATCCAACATGGCTTGCTCAACCCGCTGCTTTGGTTCCTGGCAGCCGATTGATGGATGCCCCTCCACATGATACCACAGTCCAAGAAACTTTACGTGTGGCCAAAGACTACGATTTAGTGATTATCCATACCAGCACGCCCTCGTTACCTAATGATTGTAAAACAGCAGAAGAAATCAAAAAACAAAAGCCGGATACGATGATTGGATTTGTGGGAGCACATGCGGCTGTTTTACCGGAAGAAACGTTGAACGCTTCGCCTTACATTGATTTTGTGGCTCGCAAAGAATTTGATTTTACTTGTCTCCACCTTGCCGAAGATCGTCCTTTCTCCGAAATTAAAGGCATCAGTTATCGAAAGAATGGCAAAATTATACATCATCCAGAGCAAGACTTAATACACGACATGGATACATTGCCGTGGGTAGCCGATGTTTATAAAAAGAACATCCAAATCGAAAAATATTTTATCGGATACCTTCATCATCCTTATATTTCGCTCTATACTGGACGTGGTTGCCCAGCGCAATGCACATTTTGCCTTTGGCCACAAACCATTGGCGGACATCGTTATCGAGTTCGTTCTTCCCAAAATGTGGCTGATGAAATGGCTTACATGAAAAAACTCTTTCCCCAAGTAAAAGAGTTTTTCTTTGATGATGATACCTTTACCGCTAATTTGCCGCGAGCACGTGAAATTGCCCAGAAACTTGGCAAGCTCGGCCTTACCTGGTCCTGTAACTCTCGAGCAAATGTGAACTACGAAACTTTAAAAATCCTTAAAGATAATGGTCTCCGTCTTCTCTTGGTCGGTTACGAAAGTGGTAACCAAAAGATTTTGGATGGCATCAAAAAGGGGATCCAACTTGATGAAGCCCGTGAGTTTACACGTAATTGTCATAAACTAGGGATCACCATCCATGGCACCTTTATTCTTGGATTGCCGGGTGAATCGCGCGAAACAATTACGGAAACAATCGAATTCGCAAAATCTTTAGATGTGTTTTCAATTCAAGTGTCGTTGGCAGCGCCTTATCCTGGAACAGAGCTCTACGAATTAGCCAAGGCAAATAACTGGTTCACGGATGAAAAGGTAGCTGATGGCCGAATTGTGAACGATGGCATCCAACGTGGAGCTTTGAGTTATCCCAACTTACCTGCCGAAGAGATCTTTCAGTCCGTAGAAAAATTTTATCACCGATGGTATTTCCGACCCAAACCTATTAGTCGTATTGTCAAAACCATGATCCAAGACCCGCGTGGTACGGGAGTTCGTCGCTTGCGTGAAGGCTACGAATTTTTTAAGTTTATGGCTACTCGCAAACAAAAAGAATCTGTTAACGTTGTTGCCTAAGTGCTAGGTGCGACGGCTTGCCATTTGCATAAGAGTTGTCTGATGGGAGTGGAGCATACGGTCTGATGTTACAGATAAAAAACTGCGCAGAATAATCAAATAGACTCGGTCTCGAGAAATACGAATACGCGGCGTAGCTTGAAGAGGATTTTTCGCGTGGCGAAGGAGAGCCACTGTTTCTAAGCCAATCCAAAGAGGCCAGATACATGCTAAACGTAGACGGGAACAAGATTTAGGGATAGCCATAATGTATTCCCATCCAGCTTGGTAATGCTCAAGAACATGATCTAGATAACTTTGGTAAAGCGGCACAAGGGTGGTGTAAACCGATGGATTTTGTAGATCACTGGAAGCCAAGCCTATCTTTTTTAATTCTTGTGCTGGCAAATAACAACGGCCATTGGCTAAATCCCTCGGGAGATCACGTAAGATATTTGTCCATTGCAGGGCTTTCCCAAAACGAATGCCGAGCTTACACATTTGGTCCATATCCCGGTTGTGGAAAATAGGGATGTGCGCGATACACATCTCGGTCCAAAAAGGTCCTACACAACCAGCGACATGGCAGGTATATTCTTCGAGTTCTTCAAAAGTTTCTAATGCTGTAATTGTTTGCTTGCCAGAAAAGCGTTGCAAATCCAATTCCATGCCTTTAGTAAGTTGAGCAACAACTTCCACAATCTGCTTTTGATCTTTGTTGGAAAAAGATCGGAGCAAAGCAAAGCATTGAGGTAAGTGATCCAGGAGTTTCTGTTCGGCAACTAAACTTAACTTTCCGGATAGAGCGAGATTTTTCTTTTCTGAAAGAGACTGAACCATGGCCTTAATAAAAAAATCCTCTTTCTGCTGTAAAAGATTACGGAACTCCAAAAGTTTTTCTAGCCGGATGGAAGGCTCTAAAATCTCGGTGTCGGCAATACTATCGGCTGCCCGGGCTAAAAGATAAGCTAATCCAATTTGAGAACGAACCTCTATTGGCAAAACTCTTAAAGTAAGATAAAATGATCGCGATACATTACGGAGGAGAGGGCCCAGTAATTCCGATTGCATAGAGTAAGCCATAAAACCTATCATCCCTTTTTAACCCCCAAGCTTCAAGCTGGAAGCTATGGTGGACCTAAAATGGCAGAACAAACCAGCTCTTTTAAGAGTTGTTATTTGCCAAAAGAATTGTAGGGTAAAATTCCTCCTTATCCATGAGTATTTCATTACGCAATTTTGAAGAAAAAGATTTAGAAGCTGTTCAAGCCTTGATGGTAGGCGAGGTCGACTCGTCATTGTCAACCTCGGACCATCTCCAATTAGAATCGCTGAAGCCGTGCATGCTAGGAGATACTGTTTTTGGTTTAGTCGCAGAAGAGGATGATAAAATTATTGGCACAGTTTCTATTGTCATGGAGCAAGAAACTCCGCAAACCGTGGTAGGCCTGCTCTGCCGATTATGTGTAGCCGATGGTCCAGAACGTTCTACCATAGCTACAAGTCTTGTAAGTACAGCTTTGCAATCTCTAGAAGGAAACCTCCAAGTTTGTTTCGCGGAAATTCCGACAACCGATTTGTGGGCTCAAGCAGCCTGTGAACAATCCGGCTTCGTCTCTTGTGGATTTTTACCTCAAAAATTTAGAACTGATACACGAGGCAGCAGTATTGTGTACATCTACCTTAGTGAGATAGCTCGAAATACACGCCGTCCACATCCAAAGATTATTTCTAGCGCAAAAAATTTAGCGGCGGAAGTTCTTAAAGCCCATGGAATGATTGAAGATGCAGAAACCCGTGATGATACAATCGCGTATTCATTCGATTGTAATTTTACCATGGCACCGATTGATTCGGATGCTGTGCAAACTATGTTGCAAGGTCAAACACCTCAAGAAACAGAGACCTTTCATTCTCTTCAGGGTACTCAAACACGATTACATCTGCCTATTGCTTCTACAACCTATTTGGCAGCCAAGGATAAAGATCATGTCATTGGCGTGATTGGCTATATTTTTGACTCATTTGATAAACGAGTCCAAATCACGGATATTATTGCTCTTAGCGAAAGACCGGAGGGGTTCATGCTTGCTCAATTATTAGAACAACTCACCGGTGATTCAGCTCCGGATTATTGGGAAGTGCTTGTAAGCGCCCATGCTCCGCGAATGCAAAAAACTTTTGATCGTCTTGGTTTTGTGCCTTGCGCTTATTTGCCTGCCTTTGGCATGGAACATGGCCTACGTACCGATGCCATTAAAATGGTTAAGCTAAACGCAAACTACGAAAGCGATTCTTCCGAATTGACGAGTACTAATAAAAATATTTTTTCGATTATCGATACAATTTTTCGAGAGCAAAGTGTAGGATCAGCCGTACTAAAGCTTTTACAAGACTTACGTATTTTTCGAGGAATGGGGGAAGGGGAACTGCGCCGTGTCGCTCGACTTTTTTCACAAAAACTTTTCCGTCCCGGAGAAGTTGTTTTTGAAGAAGGAAGCACCGGCCAGGAACTCTATGTGGTCGAACGTGGAGAAATCGAAATCCGCACTAAGGAAGGCAATAAGCTCTTAGGATCCATTTGCAAAGGAGCTGTTCTTGGAGAAATCGCTTTTTTAAATGGTCAACCTCGTACAGCGAGCGCTATTTCTAAATCAGCTACGATTGTCCGTGTAATTTATCGATCTGATTTCGACCGCCTGATTCATGGAGAAACCCATCTTGGGCAAGTCTTTTTCAAAAATATGGCCCTTGATTTAGCCGATAAACTTCAACATAGCGTTGCCCAGGCAAAGGGACATTGAAAAATGCACTTTCACCTTTAACCGCATTTTCCTTTGTTCAAACTTCAATTTTTACAGAAAATATTAATAGTTGATATTGACACATAGGCCAATTTGACTATGATGCTGTAACTTGTTCAACGAAAGCTTTTTATGTCTCGTCACATTTTAAAGATTTTTCTGGTGATAACCATTCTTGCGGGTGGTGCTTCTATTTATTTGGGTTGGAATCTTCAAAACACCAGGAAGACTCTGGAAACTAATTTAGAGAGTGAGACAAATATTAAGGAAGAGACCCTAAAGACCCTTGCCAATACCAAAACTACCCTTGCCACTACCGAAACTACCCTTACCACTACCAAAAAAAATCTTGCCGACACGAGCAAAGAACTTGATACAACCAAGGGATCGCTGAAAAATCAGGAAGAACAAACCAAAAATGCGGAACAAAAGAATGCGCAGTATTCTAAAGATTTAACTGAAAAACAAGCGGTCATTGATAATGCGGTGAAGAGTCTTCCAGCTGGGATGACTTTTGACCAGGTGCTTCCCAAGTTTAAAGAATTTGATGATAAGTTTGCTACTCTTGACCAAGAAAAAAAGGTTCTCAATGATCAATTAGTTAAATTAGACAAAGAAAAGAAAGAGCTCGAAGAGAAGCTAAATAAAGAAACTAAACCGTCTATCACCTTAACAGGACATATATTATCAGTTAATGAGGAATGGGGTTTTGTGGTACTCGATATCGGTCTTAACCAGGGCTTGAATGTGGGAGGAGCCCATGAAATGATTGTTTATCGCAATGGATCCCTTGTAGGTAAGGTTAAAATTACTAAGGTGGAGCCATCGATTTCTATTGCCGATGTTATGCCCGAGTGGAAGCAAGCCGATATTCAGCCGGGTGATACAGTGGTCTTAAACTAGTTCTTGAACCAGAAATATTATGTGGACTAACCTTTGCTGGGTGTTTGCTTTGTGTATGGTTTCCTCGCTCTGTTACTTAACTGGATGTGCCACGACGCCTAAAGAGGAAGAGAAGGAAAAGGTTTCTACTCTTCCTTGGAATACACCTCAAAAATGGGAACATTCCGCTCCAATAGGTGATAAGACTTATTGAAGAACTCTTACGATTTGTTGAATACACCATTGGAGCGTCTCTTTTGTTATCCTTAGCGGTGGTGTCAAGGCCAGCACTTCACCCCGGTTGCCACTAGGCAATGCAATAAGGCCTCGCTTCAATAAGCGTTCGCATAAAATAGATGGCGTCATGGGCGCATCTTCCGAAAATTCTATTCCTATCATGAGCCCTATTCCTCGAATATCTTTGATTGATGGGTTTGAAGCTAAATGAGAAGATAATTCATCTATAAACCATTTTCCTTTTTGGAAAACATGCCAATGTACAGCGTGAGATTCGAAAGCCTCTATACTGGCTAAAGCAGCCGCACACGCCAAAGGATTTCCTAAAAAAGTGCTCGTATGAAGAGCTTCCCCTTGGCTTTTTGGCCAGGCACCCATGATGTCTAGCCTTCCGATGCATGCCGAAAGAGGGAGGCTGCCGGTTAATGCTTTGCCTACGCAAATAATATCCGGAATTATTTTCGTATGTTCTACAGCAAACCATCGTCCAGTTCTCCAAAATCCAACATAAATCTCATCAACAATAAGCAAGACCCCATGCCGATTACATATCTGGCGCAACATAGGGAGAAGTCCATTAAGAGGAATTACCTCTCCGCCTCTCCCTTGAAAAGGCTCCACGAGAATAGCACCGATCTTACGCTGTTTGATTATTTTCTCGATTCGCTTTTTAATCATTAGAAGCGTTTCTTGCTCCGTTGCTTTTAAATAAGCATTTGTCCCTTGGTGCCGGTTAACTTTGGGCCGTTGCCGAGGATAAGGGACAAATTCAACAAAATGGCCTAGTTGATCCAGAAAAGGTTTTCGAAAGTCTCGCCTCCACGTTGCTTCTAAAGCTCCATATCCAAGTCCATGGTAAGCGCCCTCAAAGGCAATGATCCCACGCTTACCTGTAGCCAATCTAGCGGTTTTAAGTGCCACCTCTACTGCTTCGAATCCAGAATTACAGAGAATGGATTGGCCTTTCCATTTTTTATTTGTCCATCGTTCGAAGGTAATCTCGGAAAGTTTGGCGCATAAACGTGCTTTTAATTTCGAAGGATGTACATCTCCCATTCCGTGGCATAATCGCGCGCTTTGTTTTTGGATGGCGCGAATAATCTTTGGATATGAATGCCCAAGGGATGCTACTCCAAATGCACTCGTTAAATCCACAAAACGATTGCCATCAACATCCCATACCCAAACTCCTTGAGCACGTTCCCAAAAAATCGGTCCCTTGGAAGTAATATGGGTTACCGTGGGCGCCTCGTAATCTTTGAGTAATTTCGTGAGTCGATG
>CAZNSF010000380.1:0-3564 GCA_964575565.1 uncultured Verrucomicrobiota bacterium
TCTTGGAGAGCTTCGCAGGCTACATCTTCGGCTTCATCGGCGGTAAGCCCCACCCTAGGGTGATGCGCTCCATGGAAAGCGCACGGCCAAAGAAGATGAAAAGCTTTGTCCCAAGCCGCTTCATCATGGGCTTTTAATAAATCCATTGATGGAGTTTCGTTTGCCATGGTTTTTAATCTTTTTTACCTAATTTCCCGCACGCGTTGTTCTGAGCACAAGCGAAGGAATCTCTTGGGATATTTTTTGGCGATGACCAAAGGGTTTATTAAATTTGTTTAAAATAAGCATAGGCATAACCATTGGAAATCTAGGAGAAGCTATAACTTACTCCAAAGAGGTGGGTAAATTCAATGGGACTGCCGAAAAATTTTCCTTTGAAAGTGAAATAAGGGTCTCGTCTTTCGCGGTTCAACTATCAATACGAAAAGATTTAACCCGCTGAAAACGTGGAAGCTATTGCTGAAGTCAACACCCCCCTCTCTTAGCAAAGCTTTCATGGATTCGGCGGGGGTTTTTACAAGTTAAACTACGCTAAGGATTTTTCTTTAAATCACCAATTGCTACAATGGCACAGGGCATTGCACTGAAATAAACGGTTCCCATATTGCGGTTGTTAGTAGAGAGGCTATCTTTTATAGGTAATCTATGGGTGTAGATTAAATTGCCACGGCAATGAAAACGTATCTTTGGCTTCAGGTTTTTAAAGCACGGATGAACCGGTGTACGCCGTGGATGGCATCGGTCTTTATCCATATCCTCGCACTCGCCCTTGTCGGTGGAATTGTTCTATCTCGCTACAACAACCCTCGCAAGCAAAAGGAAAATCTTGGAGAAACTCCGTTTAAAAGCGCGCCTGCTGGGATATCACCGCCTTCAGCCAAACCGCCTTTGCCAAAAGTCCACGTTAAAAGTGTGGCTCCCAAAACTACCGAATATTATCCTAAAACTCTCTCGGTGGCTCATGTTTCGCCAGTCTTCAATATTCCGCCCCGGATTTCGTTGCCAGAAATTTCGCCGCCGAATGCCTCCGTATCCCTTCGCAAAATTGATCTCGATACTTCTTCTCTCAAAATAAATCTTTCGACCGATCAAAAAGAAGATAGCATCGTAGTAAATAGCACCGGTTTAAGTCCGATTTTGGGGAGTGGGGAAAGCACCATTGGCTCTGGTCCAAGCACTGGCGGCACAGGCAGCGAAATTAATTTCTTTGGAATACGCGCTCGCAGCCAACGCGTTGCGTTGCTCGTAGATGTTTCCTTAAGTATGATCGAACCTGGGAAAGGAGGAAGAGAAGGCTTTTCTAGGGTTAAAGAAGAGCTTGTCCGGTTAGTAAATCGCTTGCCCGAAACAACCTGTTTTAACGTGATTCTTTTTGGTGAATCTGCGTTTTGTCTAGAAAAAGAAAGCCTCTCTTTAGCCACTCTGGAAATAAAACAAAAGGTTGCTCGATGGATTAGCCCTTTCTACGATGAAAAAATAGATCCTTACCTTGAAAATACAAGTACGAAGGATTATCAAGCGTATCTTTCTAACGCTTATTCGTACCTAAAAACCCTTTATCCGGACTATCAAGAGAATCTCTATCAACCTTCCCATGAAGGAACTGCCAAACAAGGCGGCACCCGGGTTGATTTGGCTTTGTTAGCTGCTTTCGAACAAGATGCAGATACCATTTTTATCATCTCCGATGGCGCTCCTAATATCATGGATCAAAAATCTTCGGGAACGGTTAAAATGTGGACTTCCCAAGAAACCCTTCAAAAAATTAACCGTTGGAAACAAGAGGTTTATCAAAAACACAATCATTCCTTTCCTCGTATCCATGTGGTAAGTTACGAAGCTGACGAAGCTGGCGACAAATTCTTGCAAGATCTGGCGGGTCGTAACCGTGGTCAATATCTTCGAATCGGCGGATTCCGGATGGCAAATATCAATAAACAGGAGTAATATAATCTTATGAAATATCCATGGCCAAAATTCTTAAACCTAATTTTCATCTCTCTAGTAATCTTTAATTTTGCAATCCAAACCCAAGCAGGTGTAATCATTACCCAAGGATGGAAGGCCGATATTGGTGATTTAGTAGAAAAACCCGATGGCAAAGTCGTTTTCTCTTTTCATGATGGCACTGCTTCTTTTAATAAATCGAATCTTCTTTGGTATTGTGCAGATCCATCTGTGGATACTTTTCTTAAAGCTGCTAAAAAAGCTGTTGCCGAAAAAGAATCTCTATCCATCGTCTATAAACTTTTAGAAGCTTCGATGGAACGCGAACCTATTACTGCTAAAGAAGCTCTTGCTACCAAAGAAAAATTAGAAGCTAAAACCATCCGAAAACTCCAAGACTCTGTTCTCATGGCCAGGCTCCAAGAGCCTTTAAGTCTTTCTCTGCCAAATCCCATTCTCGAAATGGGTCGCGAGCCGGAAGGGCCGACGGTTCAGGTAGATGTCAATTACAAGCAAACCGACTTCGTTGGCTTTGTTAATTATAACACTTATGTAGTGGCAGGGGATAAACTCCATACCTTTACCATTCCAATGCCTGTTTTTTCCACTTTTTCGATCAATACGAGTGTGGTTGTTGGCTCTAGACCTTTAACGATCACTAACTTTCAGCCATGAAATCTAGTTTCATTTTTAAAGCCGCGCTCTTCTCATTGGGAGCCTGGGTTTTTAGTAACCCCTTCTTGCAAAGTTTTGCGCAAGCCGAGCGCGAAACTTATCTTCCAGCAGGTTATACTCCACCCAAAATCGCTGCAGGCAATGGCGGGGTTGCGATTGCAGGGCCTACCCCCTTTTTTAATAATAAATCTAACGGGTCAAGTATAGGAATTGGAAGTGTTCAATCCGGCAAACAAGCAACTTCTGATCCCCAACTCAAAGAACGTCTTAAGCAAATCAATGGCAACACCGAACTCATGATCGCTGCAGTAACCGGAGATACAGCATTGGTTAAAGGTTTATTGAACCAAGGAGCTGAAGTGAATGCGGCCAATAAATTCGGTTCAACGGCTTTAATGGGTGCGGCTGCTGGTGGTTATATAGAAATTGTTCAGGCGCTTTTAGAGAAAAGTGCGAATGTAAATATCCAAGGAAAGGATGGTTCTACAGCTTTGATGTTCGCGGCGCGCAACGGCCATTTTGAAACCGTCCAAACCTTGCTAAAATACGGCGCGGATGTAAAAACGCAAGCCAAGGATGGCCAAACTGCTTTGAAGTTAGCCGGCGACCAAGGTTACACAGAAATCGCAAACCTTCTAGGGGGCTCGATAACCAAAAAGGAGTAATCATGAAACTTCTACAATTCTTTTTTTCTCTTCTCCCGCTATGGATGATAGTTCTATCCGGCCAAGAAGGTTTTTCCGCAGAAATTATTGTAACTCGTGAATTTATCTATCCGGACGCTTATGATGCGCCGCAAATATCCGTTGGCGGAGGGTCTGGCGGAGGTATAGCTATTGCCGCCCCATCACCCAGCAGGTTTAAAACACAAACGCTTGGGGTAGTTTTTAGTGCAACTGCGCATATTGAATCGTCAGCCGCAACTGCACAAAACCAGCAAAT
>CAZNSF010000381.1:0-3570 GCA_964575565.1 uncultured Verrucomicrobiota bacterium
CATACTGTTCCATCACTTTTGAGCGCCATCGTGTGAGAATATCCAGCTGCAACGGATACAACATCCGTTAATCCACTCACCTGAACCGGCGTGCTTTTATTGACGAGTGTGCCATCTCCTAACTGACCATTAGCATTATATCCCCATGTCCAAACTGTTCCATTACTCTTTAAGACTACCGTATGATAACCTCCACCTGTAATGGCCACGATATCGGTTAATCCACTGACTTGCACCGGTACCTTTTTGTTTACAAGAGTCCCATCTCCTAACTGTCCATAGGTGTTATTCCCCCATGTCCAAACGGTTCCATCATTCTTTAATGCGATCGTATGATATTGTCCGCCACTCACACAATGAACCCCACTACTTAGTCCACTTGCTGCTACTCCTACACGAGGACGTTCCTTGGTCGTCCCATCCCCTAATTGACCATAAAGATTATTCCCACTCGCCCATACCGTTCCATCCGACTTTAATAAGATACTATGATGCCCTCCAGCAGCTATTTGACCGAAGCTTGGTGAACCATTTAATAAACAAGGTAAACTTTCCTCATCAGGACCAGAGTCAGTTAAAGGAGGAATTAATTCCTCTTCATCCAGACCAGATATCCCATAAGTAGAGCTTGGGAAAAAACAAATACCTTCAAGAAAAAGAAGAAGAACAACCCACTTCCCTTGTATCATCGTCTCTCTCCATTTGCTCTGAAACCGTTTCAACATAAAAGGATTGCAACGGTATGAAAAAAGAATAGGCGAAGGCAAGGAGAATTTTACTCCATCTAATTTTTTTAAAGCTGTTTAGATGATTTCTGTTTTTTCGACCTATGTCATCCCGCCATGCAACCAAACGCGATGACTATTTCAGAAAGTGTAGCTATGTGGACATAGATTGTACCCATTCCAATTTTGTTAAGGATTTATCTTTCACTCACACTTCAAGAAAGTTGCTTTCACCAAAAAGAATAGCCGCATAGCGACACCCAATTTTTAAAATTGCTTCTTAAACCTACTTAAGCTACAAAGAAGCTAATGTTACAGCTAACGCGTCAGGAACAACTCATTGTAGCATTTATTATGTCGGCCTTGATTATTGGGACTATTGTGCGATTGTATTTCCAAGCGAAGGAAACTAAACATCCAGCCCTAACATCATCTTCTTCAATTCATTTACACCACCAGTAACTTTTAGAACATTCCATGCAGAAAATATCTTTTGAACCAGCTATCGAAAAAATCGTTACCGACGATCCAAGGTATCCAAAGGATGCCTACGAATTTGTTCGCCAGGCACTTGATTTTACCATTAAAAAACTTAAGAAAAATGCTCCAAATAAGGAACAACATATCACCGGCAAAGAACTTTTAGATGGAATGCGTGAGTATGCACTTCAACAATTTGGCCCCCTTAGCTATACTGTATTAAAATATTGGAATCTTCAGAAAACTGAAGATGTTGGCGACATCGTTTTTAACATGGTAAAAATGCAAGTTTTGAAAAAAACTGAACGCGATAGTCATGAGGATTTTAAAGATGGGTATAATTTCGAAGAAGTATTTCGCCGCCCTTTCGAGCCAAGCTATCCTACTCTTAAACGGCTTACCAACTTACCAGCCAAAATAAGTTCAGATAAACTTTCGTAAAAGAGTATGGACATCTCTAGCCGGGAGCTTCTTAAAAAGGTCTTCTTTTCATAACAGGCCATGAGGAACTACCCTTTCAGAGTTTACTAGTACAACCTATCGTGTCCCCATGATGGGAAGATTTAACAAATAGACGGTCCGCTTATTAACTATGATTTCTTCTAACTCTTCCTTCTTTCCTTTGTTGGCAAGAGAGATAAGGCAAGGTATAAATAAAAAATCTCTCGGTTCGTTTTTACTCTTCTTCCTTATTTTAATACTTACAAGTTGCTCCCCTATGCCTACTTCCACCCAAAGTTCAAAAAAACATAAAAAAAACATTCTTGGAACTAATTCTTTAACGACAGCATCAACAGATACAGAAAAAACTACTCTTCCTAATGGTCTTACGATTATTACACGCGAAGATCATAGCGCCCCTGTTACCTCTGCCCAAGTATGGGCTAAAACAGGATCCATCCATGAAGCCAACCTGATGGGAGCAGGGCTTTCGCATATTTTGGAGCACATGCTTTTTAAGGGAACTGGGAAACGAGGAGTGTCGGATATTGCGCGTCAAGTAGAAGCGCATGGCGGTTATATTAATGCTTATACCACTTGGGATCGTACCGTTTATCATATTGATATCCCTTCCGATGGCGGCAAGCCAGGCACCACCCAAGGCACTGAAATGGCTATCGACATCCTTGCCGATGCCATGATGAACTCCACTCTTCCGCCAGATGAATATCTTCGCGAACAAACGGTTATCTTAAGTGAAATGGCAATGGGACGCGATGATCCTGATCGTCAGGCTTCCGAATTATTATTTTCAACAGTTTATACTGCGCATCCATCTCGACATCCTGTAATTGGCTACGAAGAAGTTTACCGCGCACTCAAACGCGAAGATGTAATTGGTTATTACAAGGAACGTTATGTTCCAAACAATCTTGTATTCGTGATTGTAGGAGATATCGATCCAATCAAGGTTCGTGAACAAATCACTAAATTGACGAGTTCTTGGCAACGCAAAGCTCTTCCACCTTTCTACATTCCAGAAGAACCCGTGCAAATTAACTCACGTGTTGTTACAGAAGAAAGTCGTACAGCAGCTGAACAAACTCGCATCCATTTAGGTTATCAAACCTGTGATTTTCGCCATCCAGATGCTGCACCCCTCGAAATTTTAGGAATGATTGCTGGCCATGGTCTAAGTTCTCGCCTTTATCAAGAGCTCCGCGAGAAAAAACATCTTGTTCACGAAGTAGATGCTTGGTCACATACACCCGGATGGCGCGGTATTTTTGGCGCTAGCGCTATTACTGATCCGGATAAAGCAGAAATAGCGCGTGATGAAATTCTTAAGGAACTAAGTCGATTTAAAAGCAACTTAGTTACAACCGCTGAATTCTCCAAAGCTCAAAGAATGGCGCTTGCAAATCATCTACGCTCACGTAAAACCATGGGCGGACAAGCCGCTGAACTGGGTTCTGATGAGCTCCTTGCAGGCGATCTTACCTATTCCGAGAAGTATCTAGCTGAACTTCAAAAAGTTACACCCGCAGATATCCAACGCGTAGCGCGTACTTATTTTATTCCAGAAAAATTGTCTGTGATCATCCTGCAACCCAAAGGCAGCATCAAAAAGTTAGCCTCGCCCCCTCTTAAAACTGAAGAGTATCCCATCCAAAAAACGAACTTATCCAATGGCCTTACACTCCTTACCAAAGAGGATCATCGATTGCCATTTGTCGAGCTGCGGCTTGTAATGAAATCCGGTTTAATTTTTGAAGATGCGCAAAACAATGGCATAAGTCAGCTTATCGCAAAGCTTCTACTCAAAGGTACCAAAAAACGTAGCGGTGCTGATATTGCCCAGCAAATCGAGTCGGTCGGCGGCATCATTTCCACTTATAGCGGTTCGAATAGTATCGGACTTTCT
>CAZNSF010000382.1:0-4486 GCA_964575565.1 uncultured Verrucomicrobiota bacterium
CACAACACCCCAAAAATTCATTTTTCCTTGAGCTGCCCAAAATGCTGCAGGCGGAATAACAATTTCGCTTGGCACAGGGAAAATTGAGCTTTCCATAGCCATTAAAATAATGATGCCGCCATATCCCCAATCCCTTACCCAACCGAACCAGATTTCTAAAAGATAATGCATGCTTACATATAACCATCGCGTCGAAGCTTCTCAAAAGCATCTTCGGATTCCTGGTCTTGGGCGCGGCCGGAACGCTCTGAAACTTTCGTTTTTCGAAGTTCCTCAACAATTTCAGCAACTGTTTTTGCTTTCGACTTGATCGGGAAAGTGCAAGGAGCGCATCCGAGGCTACGATAACGCTCGCCTTTCTCATTAGCAAAATAAAGCGGAATCACCGGGATATTCTCGCGCTCGATATATTCCCAAACATTTAATTCGGTCCAATGGAGTAAGGGATGGATGCGAATATGGGTGCCCGCTTCAAAATCTGTTTTAAACTGATCCCATAACTCGGGTGGTTGATCTTCCACATTCCATTCCATATTTCGATCTCGCGGTGAAAAATATCTTTCCTTAGCACGAGTAGGATCCTCATCACGCCGAACTCCTACGATTACTCCCGTAAATTTATGTTTATCAAGCACTTGCTTAAGACCATCCTTTTTAAGCATCCCGCAGCATTCAACCCGAGTAGCTTTACCGTTGGGAAAGGTCCTACCTTCTCTTAACACTTCTTTATTTTTGCCTACAATTAATTGAAGATTCCATTTTTTTACTAAATTGTCGCGATACTCAATCATGGAAGGAAGTTTATAGCTTGTATCTACATGCACTAACGGGAAAGGCACATGGCCAAAAAATGCCTTACGAGCCAGCCATAACAAGACTGTGGAATCTTTACCGATACTCCAGAGCATGGCGAGGTTATCAAATTTATTAAACGCCTCGCGCAAAATAAAAATACTCTGATTTTCGAGATGATCGAGATGGGTCATACTACTCTTTCTTCTTCATAAACGTATGTATTCCACATTCTGTTTTATTAAAACCAATCCAACGACCGGCACGCTCACTTTCCCCTGCCCCGGCTTTAGCAGTGCAAGGAATGCAGCCAATCGAACGATAGCCTCGATCATGGAGTGGGTTATAAGGAAGTTTATATTTTTTAATGTAATCCCAAACAGCCTCACGTTTCCAATTTGCCATTGGGTTTAGCTTCATAATTTCACGATGGTGGATCATATCAAACTCATATACTTCCACAATATTGACCGTAGCACGAGTCTCGGATTGTTCGCGTCGTAACCCAGTAATCCAACAATCAAGCTTTGAAAGTTTTCGCTGAAGCGGTTCTACTTTACGCAAAGTGCAGCAACTATCGGGATCGCGCTTCCAGAGTTCAGGGCCATGTAATCGAGCTTGATCTTCTACGGTTAATTCCGATTCCAAAGATTCAATTGAAATTTTTAAAAATGTCTCGAGACGCTTTTTAAGCTCTAACGTTTCTGGGAAAAGGAGATTTGTATTCAAGGTAAAAACCGATATTGGCACTTTTGCTTGTTGCGCAAGATGCATCATTACAATCCCTGCTCCTTGAAAGCTTGTCCCGATTGCTGCGCGTCTATCGAAAGTTTCCCATGCCCACTTTAAAATATCCACTGTCGGCACAGATTCAAAACGTTTATTAAGATCTTGAATTTCTATGTCGGCAAGATTCATAAAATAAGAATTGAGCATTGTGGATCTGATTGACCAGAAATGCCAGCGAACGCGTAATGAACAATTCCTAATTCTCCATTCTAAATTCCCAATTTAGTCTTATCCTTCAATCGTATTGATCTCAACTGGCTCTACTTTAACTCCAAGTTTTTCAAGCCAAGTAATAGCTTTTTTCATTTCCGGACGTTCTCCTACCATCGAGAGAGAGATAATGCCTAATTCAGCAGTAACACTTGCTTGACCAATGTTGGTGATAATTTCGAACTTACGGCCAAGTTCCCAGATAATAGGACGCTGAACAAGCTTACTAGGCACAGTTAACCAAAATCGACGAGTTTCTTTCATAAAAATTAAGAATTGAGAATTAAGAATATTTTAGCCTCCTGCAATGGCAGGAACGATGCTAATTTCATCGCCGTCCTTTACGGAAGTATCGCGGTTTTTAAGAAAACGAATATCTTCATCATTTAAATAAACGTTGATGAAACGCCGAATTTCGCCTTTTTCATCACACAATCGTTCTTTAATGCCTGGGAATTTTTTTTCCAGTGAATCAATAAGCTGGCTAATCGTTGCGCACGAATCAACTTCGACAACTTCCTGTTCTTTAGTTAGCTTACGCAATGGCGTCGGAATACGAACTTTAGTAGGCATATATTTTTTCCTTTCGATAATGTTAAAGCTTATTTTTTTAAATCTGCTTGGTAAATCTTTTCATCAAACTCACTCAATCTAGCATGAATCAAGCGCGGTGCGCCACAGTGATTTGCAATTGCTTCCTGGGTTTTGAGCCCATGCCCCGTAATACAAAGCACAATAGAATCATGATGCGGAATCTTCCCGTTGGCGATTAATTTTTTGGCGCATGCTACTGTTACACCGCCTGCGGTTTCTGCAAAAATACCTTCGCAAGAAGCGAGTAAACGGATTCCCTCTATAATTTCCGGATCAGTAACATCTTCGCAAGATCCTCCTGTTTCCTTCATGCTTTTAATGGCATAAAAACCATCTGCGGGTGTTCCAATCGCTAATGATTTAGCAATTGTCTTCGGGGAAGCCACTGGCTTAATAATATCAGAGCCGGCCTTAAACGCTTGGCTAATGGGAGCACATCCCGTTGCTTGGGCCCCATGGATCCGAAACTCCGTTTGATTTACTAAACCGACCTTGACTAATTCTAGGAAGGATTTATGGAGCTTCGTTAAAAGTGAACCAGATGCCATGCAAGCAACGACATGTTGGGGCAGCTTCCACCCAAGTTGTTCGGCGACCTCGAACCCTATAGTTTTGGAACCTTCCGCATAATAAGGCCGAATATTTACATTCACAAATGCCCAACCATATTTACCAGCGATTTCACTGCAAAGACGATTTACTTGGTCATAGGCGCCATGGATGCCAACCACATTTGTGCCAAAGATAAGGCTCCCAAGCACTTTTGCCTGTTCGAGATCCGCAGGGATAAGAACGTAACTCTTTAACCCTGCGCTTGCCGCATTGGCAGCCACAGAGTTAGCTAGGTTACCTGTAGAAGCACAAGCTACCGTAGTAAACCCAAGTTCTCGCGCTCTTGATAAAGCTACCGAAACCACACGATCTTTAAATGATAACGTAGGATAATTAACCGTATCATTCTTTACATAGCATTCTCGTACTCCGAGAGCCTTTGCAAGACGATCAGCTTTAACCAAAGGAGTAAAACCAACCTGCTTTCCAACAGTAGGTTCTCCTTCGATTGGCAATAATTCTTTATACCGCCACATCGACTTGGTCCGTGCAGCGATTTTCTCATGAGAGATAACTCGCTTAATCGAAGCGTAATCATAATCCACTTCAAGCGGGCCGAAGCAAAATTCACACACATGAATGGCTTCCGCTGGATAATGGCGGCCGCATTCACGGCATTTAAGCCCCGTAAAATGTCCTTTTACTTTTTCCATAAGTTTTTAAGAGCGAGAGAAAAGAATTCCCGAAGAAAAGACCATCCGAACGGGAAAAAGTAAAAAACCTCTTCCCATCGGAAAATCCAGAGAAGAGGTTTTTTAAAGTTCCTCCCATCTTTTCCAAGCTTTCTTGGATGGATTTGGCACCTCGACCCCCGAATTGCGGGGCGGTTGCCGTGGTTTCATAGGGCCAGTCCCTCCACCACTCTTGATGAGTTCGGCCTCGAGTAATAAGTAAAATGAAGTTCGAGTCAATACAAATTATCTGCAAGCTTACCTCTTGACTTGGAAGATGGATTATGGAAAAAGTTTACCCATGCATATTCCTGATGGTTTCCTTAGTCTACCGGTTGCTGCTGCAACAACATTACTTACTGCTACAGGGATTACTGCTTCTTTCGGAGATACGCTTTATTCCAAAACTAAGCGCGCTAAAACTAACTTATCAACAACCACCACTGGTTTGGCCGGTACATTTATTTTTGCGGCACAAATGGTGAATTTTCCAGTGGCTATGGGCACCTCTGGCCATCTCCTTGGTGGAGCTATGGCTGCTATTCTTTTGGGTCCCTTTTCCGCAATGTTAATTCTTACAAGTGTACTCGTTCTCCAATGTTTTGTAATGCATGATGGCGGTTACACCGCGCTAGGCGCAAATATTTTGAATATGGCAGTAGTCAGTGTATGGAGCGGTTGGATTACCTGCCAATTTTTAGGAGGTAATAAACGCCCCATTCTTGCTACAGCTATTGCAGCTTGGGTATCAGTAATTGCTTCCACTATCTTTTGTTCTTTTGAACTAGCTCTATCTGGTACTTTTACAATTTCACGAG
>CAZNSF010000383.1:0-4010 GCA_964575565.1 uncultured Verrucomicrobiota bacterium
AAATCAGGCAATCTTCTGCGTTTTCCCGGCGCCTTCTCGCCCTTTGTTGCCATGATGATCGAAGAGCTAGGCTTTGATGGAGCCTATATTTCCGGTGCAACCATCGCTAACGATTTAGGTTTACCAGATATCGGTCTTACAACCCTCACAGAAGTTTGCGCACGAGGTCATGCTATTGCTCGGGTTACAGAATTACCTGCCATCATCGATATTGATACCGGTTTTGGTGAACCAACCAATGTGGCCCGAACGATCCATGAGTTAGAAGATTTAGGACTTTGTGGATGCCATTTAGAAGATCAAGTAAACCCAAAACGTTGCGGTCATCTGGATGGCAAGTCGCTGGTTGATCTAGCCACCATGTGCCAAAAGATTAAGGCAGCGAGTGAGGCGAAGCGGGATCCAAATTTCTTGCTGATTGCTAGAACTGATTCTAGGGAATCCGAATGGTTAGAAGGCGCCATTAAAAGAGCTAAAGCCTATGTGGATGCTGGCGCAGAGATGATTTTTCCTGAAGCGCTCCATGATGAATCTGAATTCGAAAAATTTCGTCAAGCTATTCAAGTGCCACTTTTAGCGAACATGACCGAATTTGGAAAATCAAAGCTTCTTACTTTTAAACAACTCCAAAGCCTTGGAATTAATTTGGTGATTTATCCGGTTACAGGCTTTCGTCTAGCTATGAAAGCCGTTGAGGATGGCTTTCGAAGTATCCTTAAAGAGGGAAGCCAAGAACATTTATTAGATAAAATGCAGACAAGGAAACGGCTTTATGAGATTGTGCAGTACGAAAAATATAATAAACTAGATAAAAATATTTTTAATTATAAAACATGAAAACTCGTCATAGTGAGCTCAAAAAAGGTTCGTCATTGCGAGCGGAGCGAAGCAATCTTAATATTTTCTTATTTTTAAAAGAGAGATTGCTTCGTCGTTCGCTGCAGCGAACTTCTCGCAATGACGGATAAAAAATCTATGGGTTCAGAAACTGCAGATATTAAAAAAGGGTTGGAGGGAGTAGTTGTCGATACCTCGAAAATTTCGAAGGTAATGCAGGAGATTAATGCTCTTATCTACTATGGCTATCCGGTGCAGGAGTTAGCAGAAAAATGCAGTTTCGAAGAAGTCGCTTATCTTTTATGGCACGGTGAATTGCCTAATAAGAAGCAACTGGAGCCATTTGCTAAGAAAGAACGTGAGCTTCGTGATTTAAGCCCAGCTCTTTTATCGGTAATTCAGTCTTTTCCGAAAAGTGCCCATCCGATGGATGCGGTACGGACCACGGTAAGTTTTTTAGGGATGGAAGATCCCAAAGTTTGGGAAAGCGATCCACAAACTAATTTAGAAAAAGCCACCAAGCTTTTAGCAAAGATTCCCACAATGATCGCTGCCTTTTCGCGTTATCGGAAAGGCGAGAAGGTGATTACCCCTCACAAAGATTTAAGTATTTCGGAGAATTTTTTCCACATGTGTTTTGGAAAGGTTCCTGCGCCAGAAATTGTTAAAGCCTTTGATGTCTCAATGGTTCTTTATGCTGAACACGGATTTAACGCCTCTACCTTCGCCGCCCGGGTAGTGACTTCTTCGATGTCCGATATGTATAGTGCAGTAGTGGCGGGTATTGGATCTTTAAAAGGACCTCTCCATGGTGGAGCAAATGAACAAGTAATGCATATGCTCAAAGAAGTTGGAGATCCCGCGGGAGCGCGTGAATGGATGTTAACTGCGCTGCGCGAAAAACGAAAGATCATGGGGTTTGGTCACCGGGTTTATAAAAGAGGTGATTCGCGCGCTCCGACCATGAATAAGTACGGATTAAAATTAGCTGAATTGAAGGGCGAAAAGAAGTGGCACGAAATTTCTGCAATTTTGGAAAAGACGATGATTGAAGAGAAAAACATTTATCCGAATCTCGATTTTCCGGCAGGCCCTGCCTATTACCTGATGGGTTTTGATATTGATATGTTTACTCCTCTTTTTGTGATGAGCCGTATTACGGGCTGGACGGCGCATATCATGGAACAAACTGCTAATAATCGCTTAATCCGTCCTCTTACCCAATATATTGGTCCCGGGGAGCGATCTGTGATACTTCTGAATAATCGGTGTTAATTTAACTCGTCGTTAAGCCTTGGCAAAGTAGGCATGTCTCTCTATAAGAAATTCCCTATGAAATTTATTCTTAAATCAATTCAGTCCATAGCGTTTGTGGTATTTCCGCTTCTTTTTCCTTGGTCAATTGCTGTTGCACAAGAAGTTTCTGCTGAAAAATTGGCGGATGGGCCAAAACAACGTTCAGCTTACGAAGATAAAATCGCCGACCTCTTTTTAAAAGAGAATTTCGAGGAGCTTGATAAAATCGCAACGGAGCTTCGTTCTACCAAAGAACGCTTCCTCGAAGGGGTTTGGAAACTTCCTGTTTTTTACAGCGCTTTCCGCTTCCATGATTTAATAGATACTAAAAACCCCGCTCAATGGGTAGAGCGATTGGGGAAACTCGATCGCTGGGTAAAAGCAAAACCTACTTCTATTACAGCGCGTATCGCGTGGGCTGAAATCATGCTTGATTACGCATGGCATGCGCGTGGTAGCGAATGGGCCTACAAAGTAAAGGAAGAAAATTGGGATATTTTTAGAGAGAGGCTAGATCGTGCCCGGGCAATCCTTATGGAAGCTGAAAAGCTACAGGGAAAATGTCCTGAATGGTATTGTGCCATGGAAAGAGTTGCATTGGGTCAAGGATGGAACCACACCGAATACGGTGCCTTGGTTCAAAAGGCAATTTCGATAGAGCCTACTTACTACGATATCTACTTTTCAGCAGGCTACTATCTGCTTCCCCGTTGGCATGGTGAACCAGGAGAATGGGAAAAGTTTATCGAATCCATCGCTAAAAACCCGGATCATCCAGAGGGGCTTACCATTTATGCTCGCACCGCTTGGAATATGTCGAGTTGGTATCAAGATTTCTTTGAGAAAACACAGGTGGATTGGAAACTGATGAAACAAGGGTTCCAGGAAATTCAAAAGAAATATCCGGAATCTAGATGGAACCTTAATAACTTCTGCAAATTTGCATGTCTTGCGAAGGATCAAGAAACAGCTCGTCTTCTATTCGAACAAATCGGCGATCATCCTTATCTCGAGGCATGGAATACACTTGCACAATTTAAAGTCTACCGAAGATGGGCTGTAGAAGGAGCTTCCCAAACGGCAAAAGTCGAGCCGCGTGCCACTTTAAAGTTGCCTGGAGGTGAACGGGTGCATTCAATTGCTTTTTCACCCGACGGAAAGTTTTTGGCCTCTGCTCATTGGGGTGGAGAGGTTGCGCTTTGGGATACATCCACTCAATTACCCATCTGGATGGAGACCATTTCTACAGACCCAGTGATGACTCTGGCTATTTCTAATGATTCCAAATGGCTTGCTGCTGGCACGGGGAATGAATATGAGCCCCAAAGCATAGGGATCGTCAAGGTATGGGATCTTGCTACGAAAAAAGAAATTGTTACGCTCCGTGACTCGAAAGGAATGGTGTTGCATCTGGCGTTTTCTCCAGATTCTAAAAACTTAGCGATTTTTGGAGGACGGTACGACGCTTTTGCAGAGGTTCAAATGTGGAACGTTTCTCCTGATGTAAAAGAAGCTAAACCGCTGAATTTGAGATCGCCGTTCGCTCTTAGCAGCGGAAGTTTTTCACCGGACGGGAAAACCCTGGCCATAGGTTGCTTCCGAAGTGTTGTCTTGTGGCAGAGCGAGAGTCAGAGCTTCGTTTTTCCTCCCCAGTTTAAAGGGGCTCACCAAATTGATGTACGTTCATTAAAGTTTTCCCCAAATGGTAAGATGCTTGTTACAGCTTGTGCCGGTCCATATCGAGAGAGGACAAAAAAAGGACAATTGAAACTCTGGGATGCCTCGAGTCTGGAGGCCTTAGCGAGTCCGCAAATGACAGATCCGGATTCTGGGATCCTTTCCATTGCCTTTTCTCCTGATGGAAAACAGCTTGCTGG